>DASYHR010000979.1:0-4763 GCA_035998385.1 Dyadobacter sp.
GCCGGATTAAAGTGGGTCAGGAAAATGACCGACGATAAACAACCACCTATAAAGCCTGAACCGGAAGTGTAGCGGTGTTCAACCAGAACTTTTGAATATTCAGAATGGCTTCTCTCAACCCTTCATAACTGGAGGGTTTTATAATATAACTGTTAGCTCCAAGCGCATAGGCCGTATTGATATCATCCGGCGCATTGGAAGTGCTGAAGATGATAATAGGAATGGCGCTCCATGCAATGTTGTTTCTCACTGCTTTTAATACCTCTCTGCCATCCCGTTTTGGCATATTCAAATCAAGAAGAATGAGAAGAGGACTTTTTTCTTTAGTATTTAAGTATAAATAGTCAATCAGCTGTTCACCATCTTCCAGAAAAATAATCTGATTTGGAATTCCATTATCCTCAAAGGCTGCCTGCACCAGGAAGCGGTCGTCTGCATCGTCATCGGCCATTAGGATTTGTCTGGTAGTCATCGGTTACTGATTTAGGAAAGTGAGGTTTCGATTGGGAAGTAGATTATAAAACAAGAACCCTCGCCTTCCACGCTCTCTGCAAAAATATAACCATTATGGTTGGAAACAACGCGTTTGCAAATAGCAAGGCCGATTCCTGTGCCTTCGAAATGATCTCTGTCGTGTAGCCTTTGAAAGATTACAAATATTTTGTTTGAAAATTCTTCCCTGAAGCCAATCCCGTTGTCTGTTACCCTTATCTCATGAAAACGAGAATCCTGATGGATAGCTTTAATGGCAGGAATCACTTCTGCGGTGACCACCTGGTGCTGAATTCTGACGACCGGTTTTTCTCCGGGTTTACTGTATTTGATAGAATTGGAAAGGAGATTCTGGAAGAGCTGAGTTACCTGGGTTTGGTAAATTGCTAACGACGGTAAGGCATCATAGTATATTTCAGCACCGTTGTCAGCAATCATTTCTGATAAGTTGGCTTGTGCCTCGGTAAGCGGAACAGACAAGTTTACAAGCACGGGCACGGAACCCGCATTCACCGTTCGGGAAAAAGAGAGTAAATCGTTGATGAGACTTTGAAGGCGGCGGGATGAGTTATCAATTTTTGACAACATTATGGTTACGTCTGCGGGGAGCTCATGCCCAAACTTAATGCGTATCCGATCGGCAAAAGACCGGATTTTCCTGAGAGGCTCCTGCATATCATGCGACGCCACATAGGCAAATTGTTCCAGCTCACTATTTGATCTGTTCAAAGCTTCAATTTTATTTTCAAGCTCTATCCTGTATAATTTATTCCTGCTGAGCTCACGATCCAGTAGCACAAAGGCGGATGACAAAAATGTGACAGCCACGAGCATGATGAGCCAGTTGTATTGCAGAATCTTTTTGCTATAGTTTTCTTTACTTTGAATTCTGTTTTGCAGAAGCATATTTTCTGTATCCGTCATGTCGGATAAAAGTTTGTGGATATAGGTTGCCTCTACACCGAGCCGTTGGTAAGTGTTGTGAAACAGGTTGGGGTTACTGCTGACTGCGTCGGTATGTAAAAGCATCATCGCCTGATCTCTGAAAATTTTTTGACTATTGTGAAGAATTCTGATTCTTCTTTTCTGGACCACATTATCGGAGACCAACGTATCCAGATTGTCGGTAATACGGGAGAAGTCTGACAGTGCGGCAAGGGATTTGTTTATATACGAGGTGTCTTTGAGAAATAAGAAGCTATTTGTCAGAAAAGTGATTTCGTAGAGGCCGGATGAGGTTTCTTTCACAGCCGAAATTACTTTTTGAGTGTGATTCACTTTTTCGGAAAAGTAAATAAGTTGCTTGTTGATCTTGTGATAACTATATGACAATCCAATGATTAATAGCAGCGACGTGCCAAGAAGGAATCGGATAAACCAGGAAAGCTTCTGTTCAGAAATAGATCTAAGAAGGTGCATCGACAATTAAATTCAGCCATTTACTATTCAGCGCGCAGCGTTATGCTGTCCTGAATTTTTATACTCAGAGTGTGGAAATATGTACGCAATGTTAGACAAAAAAGTCGGTTGCTTTAATATTGATAATAAAGAGTAGTAAATTTAAATGATATAATCACACGCTGATACAACCAACGTTTACACAGCAGGTGATAACTATTTTTAGAATTATATGCTTTCAGATTCATACAGGATCGATAGAATTTAAATTTTACCCTTGACTGCAACATGCAAAGACAAACGCAGACGCAACGACAGACACTTAAATACTCACCATTGCAGATTCAGATGCTTAATCTTTTGCATTTGACTACAATGGAACTGGAGCAAAGAATAAAGGAAGAGTTGGAAGAGAACCCTATTCTGGAAGAAGGAAAAGAGGAGAGTACTGCAGAGGAGACAACCGACGAGTTCGCAGATCCGGATGATGCAGGTGCTGGAGGTGATGATGATTCCGGAGGTGTTCAGGATTATTACGATTGGGACGAATTCAGAGATGATGACATTCCTGACTATAAAACATACGCCAATAACCAGTCTCCCGACAACGAATTGTACACAAGACCTATGGTTGAATCCATTGGTTTCCGTGACGATCTGAAGCAGCAGGTTCACTTTTTACGTTTGGATGAACGCCAGCAACTTATCGCTGATTTTGTACTGGACTCACTGGACGAGGATGGTTTCCTGAGACGTGAAAGTGACGTAATCGCAGATGACATTTCTTTTGCCAACAGTATGTTTATTGACGGAGAAGAAGTAGCTCAGATACTCCGCATCATTCAACAACTCGATCCGGCCGGAATAGCAGCCCGGGATTTGAAAGAATGTCTGCAAATTCAGCTGGGCCGTCTTGATCTACAGGATGATACCTGGAAAATTGCGTGCCGCATCGTTACAGATACTTTTGACGAACTTGGTTCCCGTAATTATGATAAGATTATGCGGGTCCTTGGCATTGATGAGGAGGCGCTGAAAAAAGCGATTCAACTCATTACCACATTGAATCCCAAACCGGCTTCGGGTCTCAGGAACGACGCTCTGGTAAACGAGAGTATCAAGCCTGACTTTATGCTGCGGTATACGGAGGATGGTGAGATTGAAGTACAGCTTACATGGGGCAACAGCCCGGCTCTGAAGTTGAACAAATTGTTCACCCAAATGGCAGAGCAAAAGAACGATAAGGCTACAAATCAGTTCCTGAAAAATAAGATGAACTCGGCAAAATGGTTTATCGATGCGATTAAGCAACGTGAAAATACCATGCTGAATACGTTGAGAGCCATCGTGAAACTTCAATATGATTACTTCCAGTCGGGAGATATCAAAAAGCTGAGACCGATGATTCTTAAAGATGTCGCTGAGATCATCAATATGGACATATCCACGGTTTCCAGGGTGACTACCAACAAATATGTTCAGACGCCATTTGGTATCGTATTGTTGAAAGATTTGTTTACCGAAGGAGTTACCAATGAAGACGGGACGGAAGTTTCTAACCGTGAAATACAGGAGGCGATTCGTGAAATAACGGAAGCTGAAGACAAAAGACATCCATATAACGATCAGCAAATCACTGATTTATTGTCGGAGAAAGGTTATTCGGTAGCAAGGCGTACTGTCGCCAAATACCGGGAGCAATTAAATATCCCGACAGCAAGATTAAGAGTAACCATATAGTAAATAATCAAAGCCCTTTAAACTGGCATGAAAAAAATAGTTGTTGTTGATGATGAGGCGGATATCTGCTTCCTTTTAAAGAGGTTCCTGTCTAAAAATGATTTTATTGTTGAAACAGCCCAGAATGGTAAGGATGGTTTGGCTTTGATAGAGTCAATTTCCCCTGATCTGGTCATGACCGATTTCAGACTGGGAGATATTACTGGTACTGAGCTGCTTACTGCAATTAAATCTAAAAGACCGCATGTACCCGTTCTGATCATAACAGGCTATTCCGACATTAAGGTGGCTGTTAACGTGATGAAACTAGGTGCATACGATTACATCACGAAGCCTCTTTTTCCGGATGAGATTCTGGTTACTGTTAAGAAGGCAATTGCTGATGCTGAAAATGCGCAAACCGAACAACAGGAGTATACCGTTGTGGCAACGCAGGATACAGCAGCTCCTTCCAAGCCTGCCCGCAGAGGATATTCAAAATCGAAATCGGGTTACGTACTTGGGAACAGTGATGTTTCCGACAATCTTTTCAAACAGGTCGATCTCGTTGCACCAACGAACTTCAGTGTAATTATTTACGGAGAAAGCGGATCAGGTAAAGAGGCTATTGCACAGGAAATTCACAACCGTTCACGTCGGAAAGATATGCCGTTTGTGGCCATGGATTGCGGGGCTATCTCAAAGGAACTGGCAGGAAGCGAGTTGTTTGGTCATGAAAAAGGTTCTTTTACGGGAGCATTACAGACCAAAATAGGTCATTTCGAAATGGCCAATGGAGGCACACTGTTTCTGGATGAAGTTTCAAACTTATCTTACGAGATCCAGGTTGCTTTGCTAAGGGTGGTACAGGAACGTAAAATGCGACGCATCGGTGGTTCAAAAGAGATAGACCTGGATGTGCGTATCATCGTTGCCAGTAACGAACGACTTCTGGATGCTGCCAAAAATGGCAAGTTCCGCGAAGATCTTTACTACCGGTTCAACGAATTCACAATAGAAGTACCTGCACTTCGCAACAGAAAAGATGATCTGATGCTGTTTGCAAATACATTTCTTCAATCAACGAATATTGAGCTGAACAAAAATGTACAGGGCTTTTCTGACGATGTGGTAGACGACTTTCTTAACTACTC
>DASYHR010000985.1:0-9381 GCA_035998385.1 Dyadobacter sp.
TGTTTACAATGTTCTGAACTTTGTTTTCACGGGTGACAACAAACTGGTTCAGATAACGACCTATACGCACATCGGCGTAAGTCGCACCTTTCGCTTTAGCTGCATTCAAAGCGGCATCAGCAAGTCTTTTCTTCACGGCAACATCAAGGCCGGGAGCCAGCAATGCTTCCGGAGCCACATTTTTGCCTATAGCAAAAGCAGGCAACATCATTGCGCCTGTACCAAGTCCGGCGAGTTGTATAAAATCTCTGCGTTTCAAAATAAATTCTGTTAAAACAATGAATGATTATCTTAAAAATATACCGGCTATTCTATACAGCGTCGGATAAGCTGGTGAAAGTAAAGTCTCTGATTTTCAGCGGAGGAACCAGGTTACCACCGGCACGCATCGGCTTGCCCATAGCTTCCAGGTTGTTTAGCATGATCACAGGACTTTCGTTGAAACGGAAGTTTTTCACAGGATGTTTGATCTTTCCGTTTTCGATGTAGAAAGTACCGTCGCGTGTGAGCCCTGTGTAGAGCAAAGTTTGGGGATCCACCGCACGGATATACCAAAGCCTGGTTACCAGAATTCCTTTTTCAGTTCCTTTAATCAGGTCAGCCAGGGACTCGGTACCACCTGCCAAAATGAATCCCGAAGGCGACGAGATAGCCTCCACACCCTTTTTCTCTGCCCAGTAACGGGAATAATACATATTTTTGATAACGCCCTTGTCGATCCAGGTCACTTTCTGCTGCGGACGGCCATCGCCTCCGCCTCCGCCGAAACGACCACCTCCTCCGCCACCGAATGGTGAACCGGGAATTTCCGCATTCTGGGGATCAGAATAAATCGTAACGCGCTCGTCAAAAAGCTTCTCTCCAAGACGAGTTCCACCGCCCTTTTTGCTTAAAAAACTGCGGCCTTCCTCAGCACTTCGGGCATCAAAACTTCTCATCATGTTTTGAAGCAAATCTACCGCAGCAGTCGGTTCAAGAATAACTGTGTACTTACCAGGCTCCAGTGCCTTCGCATCTGCAGAGGCAAGTGCTTTTTGCATTGCAATTTCAGTAGCCGCTTTCGCGCTCAATTTTGACGCGTCATTGAAATCACGTGTCGCATAACCTGATCCCTTTCCATCTGCGGTTCTCACCGTGATCGAAAAGTCGATGGAAGTAGCTTTGTTGTAACCAAACAGTCCTTTGCTATTTCCAAGTGCCGAAAATCCGGTAGTATCTTCCAGATAACCCGCAGCTGTCAAATTCTTCTTCGAGCAAGGATCTATGCTATCAAAAGCCGCCTGTGCCCTGTATTCCGGTGTGATTTTGGCAGTGCTTTCAGAATAGGAATTGATGTCCAGGTATTTCTGTGGTCCAAGCATTGGTACATACTCAGGATTGTCAGGGGCTAGTTTGGCAATTTCCTCAGCCCGGCGAACTGTCTTTTCAAGTGAAGCATCATCGAATTCATTAATCGTAGATGTACCTGATTTTTTACCAAAAACCGCTGTAACTGCCAGGGATAAATCTGTCGTTTCTCCACTGGTAGATACCGAGTTACGTGCATAACGGATATTACCCGTGCGTGAACCTGATAAACTGACACTCGTTTCATCAGCCTTGGAGAAGGCCAACACCTTATCTATAATTTTCTTTGCTTCTTCTTTAGTTAAAATGGCCATTGGGAAAAAGTTGATTCGTTTGATTTTTTAACTGTCGCAGATTGAAAAAAGACTATATCTTTCTTCCTGTATTGATCACATTTACGCCATCGAAACGCGTGGTTGCACTTCCGTGAGATACTGCACTTACCTGTGAAGGTTGACCTTTCCCATCGAAGAAAGAACCAAAAGTGCGGTAGTCATCCTTATCACAAAGCTGCGAACACGAGTTCCAGAATTCCTGGGTATTGGACTGATAGGCGACATCGTCTATCATACCTGTGATCTGACCATTTTTGATTTCATAAAATACCTGGCCGCCAAACTGGAAGTTGTATCGTTGCTGATCAATTGAATAAGACCCTCTTCCGATAATATAAATACCTTTGTCGACGCCCTTGATCATATCCTGAACGCTGCGTTTTTCAGTGCCTGGTTTCAGAGAGATATTTGGCATACGCTGGAACTGCACCGAATTCCAGTTATCTGCATAGCAGCAACCATGGGATTCGGTCTCGCCCAAAATACTAACCTGGTCGCGCGTTGCCTGGTAATTCACCAAAATACCATCTTTGATGATATCCCATTCTTTGCAAGGCACACCTTCGTCATCATAACCCACGGCACCCAAGGTATGGGGCTGCGTTTTATCTGCGACGATATTAACCAGCTTACTTCCGTAATTGAATTTTTTAGTCTCCCATTTGTCAAGTGTTGCGAAACTCGTCCCTGCATAATTGGCTTCATATCCCAATACGCGGTCAAGCTCGGTAGGGTGACCTACCGACTCATGGATTGTAAGCCCCAGGTGATTCGGATCCAAAACCAGATCATATTTTCCAGGCACTACTGACTTGGCAGTTACTTTTTCCTTGGCTTGTTTCGCTGCTGTGATGGCGTCCTCAACCATGTCATACGAGTTGCGGTAACCTACCAAACCAATCGGTCCTGCTATCTTCTCTGACGCCAGACCATCCAGATATTCGTAACCCATTCCCATCGGGGAACTGATCGCATCACGGGTTTTGAATTTACCAGCGGCTTTATCAATAACTGTTACAGTGAAAGTCGGCCAGATCCTATGGATATCCTGATCAATAAAAGAACCATCAGAGGAAGCGAAATATTTTTGCTCGTTGACGAAGAACATATTGGATGTAACGAATCCGGCTCCATTGTCCATGGCTGCACCGTTTACGTTCATCAAAAGATCAATTTTTTCCTTAACAGGAATTTCGAACGCGTTTTTTGCGACAGGGGTTTTCCATACCTGGTCTCCTACCCCTTTCTGCGCGGCAAGCACGACAGGCTCTTTCTGGAATTTAGAATTTGCTTTGGCGATCGCGGCAGCGGTAGCTGCGCACCTGGCTATTCCATCTGTTGTCACATCACTGGTGGCGGCGAAACCCCAGGTGCCATTCACAATAACCCGGATACCGATGCCGTAAGATTCAGCATTAACAATGTTCTGCACCTGCTTTTCACGGGTGAATACATATTGCTGCAGATATCGTCCGATACGTACGTCCGTGTAGGTGGCACCTTTACTTTTTGCAGCATTTAATGCAGTTTCGGTTAGTTGTTTCTTTGTGGCTACATCGAGCCAGGGTTCAGTCAGTTGTTCGGCTGAGACCGGATTGCCAATCAATGGCACCGAAGGCAGCATCAAAGCTCCCAATCCCATACCGGACATCTGCATAAAATCTCTTCTTTTCATTTGCTTTGGTTTAGTCCTTAAACTTTTATGAAGGATGAAGGTTGATAAATTTATTTCTACAGATCGCTCCGAGTTTTACAATGTAAATAACAAATATTAGTACAGCAACTTAAACACTCCAAATTTCATCGTATACCGCCATCATCGGACGCATATGCGTTTTATAGAACCTGACCTTTTTTTCCGGAATTTGGAGCGGTTCGCAATCAAAACACAACAACTTGCTTGTCCAAACATTATTCCGGATAAATGGAAGTTATAAATATAATAAATCGAACAAGAACCCAGACCCGGAACATTAGTTTAAATTTAGTATTCACTAATATTTATTTATATTTTTTATAAAATATTAGTATACTCCTATTTACTTACACAAATTCAATATAAGCAAGTAACCGTAATGGCAAAAAAGTAAAAAGCCACCAGCTGCCTACAGCTGATGGCTTTTGATGTCATGACCTCTGAAGTCGTTTTTACTTCTTCTTGAATTCCAGATATGGCTGAGTTGATACACCGGTTGCGGTGTTCGTTATTTTCAGGTCAATGTTGATCTGCTGATTGCCTGCCGAGTTGGTAACCCGGGTTCCCTGTCCTTCCAGCTTTTCAGTTCTGGTCACACCGCCGCCCTGGTCTACGGTTACCGTTTCGTTTATGCTAAATCTATCAGCTGACGTAACTGTAACATTACCCAATTCAGTTTTTTGAACACGTACCAGCGTCTCACCCGGAATTTCTACCACGTAACTTCTATCATAGACGATTTTCAACTGGTTGTTATTCACTTTTTGCACATCCCAGACGTGGTTCGTAGATAATCCGTTTTCAATGGTTGTCGTTTGATAACTCCCTACAAACCCTGCGGCAAAATCAGCATCGGGCTCCACATCCTTGTCTTTGTCCTTACAGGCTCCCATGAAAATGATCAGACAGCAGAAAATTAACTTTTTCATATTATTCCAATTGATGTATGCTTATAGTTCTAATGTAAAAATTGTTTTTCAAAATACTGATTATTTCATAGCATTAAACGGTGTATCAGTATGTTTAGTATTTTCCTGCAAGATTTCGATTGTTACAATCAGAAAGGAAGTTTGCCCAAATCCACGTTACCTCCCGAAATTATAATTCCGATTCTCTTTCCCCGGAACAAGTCCTTATTTTTCAATACTGCCGCCAGAGACACTGCCCCGGATGGCTCTACAACCAGCTTCATTCGTTCCCATAAAAATCTCATCGCGTCAATAATCTCTTCATCTGAAACAGTGAGCACATCTGCAACATGACCGTGAATAATAGGGAATGTTTTATCACCTAAATAAGTCAGTAGTCCGTCAGCGATGGTATTCACGTATGGTGCTTTCTCTATGCGTCCGTTTCTGAAGGAAAGTACAGCATCTGCAGCACCCTCCGGCTCAGCAGCGATAACCTGAGTGCCGGGTGAGAAATACCGGGCAGACAACGCCGTGCCACTTAGCAGTCCTCCTCCGCCAACCGGAGCAACAATCACATCCAGGTCTGGCTCGGCGTCTTCTATGAGTTCTTTAGCAACCGTAGCCTGACCTGTGATTACTTCATAATTGTTGAATGGATGAATAAAAGTCGCGCCAGTGCGTTCCACAATTCCCATCACCGTACTTTCACGCTCCTCCGGCGTGTTCTTACAAAAGGTGATTTCAGCTCCGTAGCCTTCCACAGCCTTAATCTTAACTGACGGAGAATTATCAGGCATTACAATGAACGCTTTGGTGCCGATCTTGGCTGCTGCCCACGCAATTGCCTGAGCATGATTGCCCGACGAATGCGTCGCTATCCCGTTCACCCTGTCTTCCTCTGTCAAAGACAGGACAGCGTTGATTGCACCACGGGCTTTGAACGCTCCTATCTTCTGTAAATTTTCACATTTAAATAATAACTCGCATCCGCTCAAATTATTCAAAGAAGATGAGCTCATTACCGGCGTACGGTGAATAAATGGTGCTATAAGCTCATGAGCCTGCAGAATATTTTCCCGATTCGGGGAATGAGTCATCATAGAATTTTTGAATTTTAATGAATAAATAATTTACTGTTACTACACAAGATAGCTGAGTCCTTTTAAAATACAAAAGGCCCGTCAGTTCGCTGACGGGCCTTTGCAACCATTTAGGTTCAATTATTTACCTGCGTTTGGAGTATACAGGTTGAAGAACTGATCCAATTTAGGAGTAATGATGATTTCTGTACGACGGTTCAAGCTACGGTTAGGAGCTGAATCGTTAGGAGCCTTAGGCAAATATTGACCACGGCCACCAGCGATCATACGAACTGGTTCAACACCATATTTCTTCTGAAGCGTACGGGCAACCGAAGTAGCACGCAATACACTAAGATCCCAGTTATCAGAAACCTTATCTGTAGCGATAGGTACATTATCCGTGTGACCTTCAATCAGAATTTCTATTTCTTTGTAATCGTTAAGGATCTTAGCAACCTTAGCCAAAACTGTTTCAGCCTGCGTATTGATTACTGAACTTCCTGAACGGAACAACATTTTGTCGGAAAGTGAAACGTATACAACGCCTTTTTTCACTTCAACCTGAACATCTTCATCACTTACATCAGCCAATGAACGCTTCAGATTAAGCACAAGCGCCATGTTCAAAGAATCTTTACGCTGAATGCTCGCATTCAAATCGCGGATCTGAACACCCTGTGCATCCATCATTGCAAGCGATTTTTTGATGCTTTCAGAACCTTCTTTGCTGATCACAGAAAGATCAGACATACGGTCCAACAGGTTATTGTTGTTTCTCTTAAGGAATTCAACCTGATCTTCCAGCTCCTTCATTTTTGCATTTTTGCTGGTCAATTCGTCATTCTTAAGCTTAAGATCGTTATTGAGGCTGGCCGTTCTGCTATCGCAGTCATTCAGGTCAGCTCTTGCTTTGTCAAGCTGGATTTGGATTTCATTTGCTTTGTTCTGAACAGCAAGCATCTTTTTCTTACTTGCACAAGAACCCAGAACAAACAGCATAGCAACAGCTACAAGCGTATTTCTCATAATTAAAGGGTTATTATTGGTATAAACACTGGTTAAATGATACAAAGACTGGACTTGCCAAAAAAATCAAGCCAAAACGTATAGCTGGCTTCGAAAATGCAAAGGTATAAAAAATCAGATCGTCTGTGACAATCTGATCTTTCTAATTTCTTTCTAATGAAACAGCAGATTACTAGAACCTTACCGCGGAATAAGGATACCTTCTTCCCTTGATGGCGGTATCCAAAGTTGTTTTAACAAGTTTGTCATATTCTTTACCCGTTATTTTCTTTCCTTTCATTTTTTTGGGTAATTGTATCGCTTCTCCTACAGGTTTTATGTCGACTTTTACCGCAGTAATGATCACTGCTCCGTCATCAATGTCCAGTTCCATAATCAGGCCGGGAAGACCAAAATAACGTTCAGGTCCGGCAGGAACAGACAGATTGTTGGCAAACCATGCTACAATTTTCTGGCTCCGTACGGTGTCTTCGGTTACAGCCATCATACACAGCTGGCCATTTATCTCCTTAATCTTGTTCATCACCTTCCATGTCGGAGCCGAAAGGCTGTCGTCAACAAGATAAGATTTCCCGGAAACGTCTTCCAATTCCATCCTTTTATTCGTGGCAAAGTTTCTATAGATCAGGTAGTCACTCAGCCGGTCGTTGTATCCATATTCCGACTCCTGTGCTATTTCCGAGTATTTGTTTTCATTCTCTGTAAAGACCAGCTGATACTTGGTTTTCCAGCCTTCATCATTACTTCCCCAGGTGCGCAGCTCTCTGTCAAGTTGCTCTTTGCTCAGGAAAGTTAGCTTAGGCAAAATTTTGGTCCAGAATTGTGTGCGCTCATAAGTCACTATACCCTCCTGGCCTTGTGCCCGGGCACCGTGGGCGGCGATTACGAACACAGCTATCAATAAGCTCCTCATATAATTCAGTTTTAAATATTTCATTTGTTTGATATCAATAGTATCCATTACGACGAACCGAATGAGTCATTCCGCGCATATTGTAAGTAAAGCTCAGCATAAAGTACCTTGCAAGCGTGCGCACCTGCTCCTGTGAGACTACGTTGCCGAAAGCCGATTGAGATATTCCTCTGTTCTTGTTGAAAAGATCATATGCCGATAATCTGATTTCTCCCTTTTTGCTTTTCAGCATCGTTTTGTAAACTGATAAATTAAGAATCGGCTTGGTTTGATCAAATCCAAAACGTTTATTCACGTAAGAGTTATAGGTAAAGCGGCTGTTGAAATAAATATCCTTTGGCATTTTGAAATTCATCTCGGCACCATAATTCGTGTTGACAATTTTTTGGTTTTGCCCGGTGCTGATCGAATATCTGGTATCACTGATATTCCAGCCAGCATTGGTATAGATCGTAAACTTGTCGCTTGGTGTGTAATCCAGTCTTGCTCCGAGATTGTAGCCATCAGTATTGGTTTCGTTCAGAACGGCATTAATATTGGTAAGATTATAACCCCTGCTATAGGATGCATTCAGATTCAGATTACTTTTTGTTTTCACAATAGGAAATCCATAATTACCGTAAGCGCTGAAATTATTTCCGCCACTGATATTCTCCGCCATCGTTGTAGTCACCAGGTTTTCCGAAACTGTCTGGTTATAGATGACCTGATTCTGATACGAATTGTAGTTGAAACCGAAGAACATCTGAGTAAAACTTCCCGGATTGAAATAATTGAAACCCAGGTTGGCAGAGTGAGTCAGCGTGGGTACCAAATTGGGATTACCTACCCGGATAAACAATGGATTGCTGTTATCTACAATGGGCTGCAAATCGCGAATGTTGGGTTCCGCAACACTCATGCTATAACCTCCATACAGGTATTTGTTGTTTTTCAGATCGAAATTCAGCGAGAAATTCGGGGTCCAGTTGAAGAAGCTTCTGTTGATTTTAGTGCGGGTAGGATCCGATTGGTTGACAGCGAAATCACCGTTCAGCCTGATTTCCTGTGCGCCTAATCCAGCTGAAAGATTTATACCCTTGTTAGAATAACGCAAGGTCGTTCCTAAACGGTTATAGGTTGTCTTGTTCCTGTAATACCTGCTCAGGTTGCTGTTCATTTCCCTACCCGACTCAGTAATATCGAACACATCGCGATCTACGTCATCAGTTTTCAAGCTAAAATTGTAGAAACTTTCAAGGAAGAAAATTTTGGTCAAAGGTTCTATGTACAGAACACTGGTTTTAATCTGATTCCTTAAACTCTTCGTTTCGTTAGTCTGGTTGATATTGATCACACTATCCGGAAGGGTTTGCGAAGTACTAAAGAATCTGTTTATGGATCGCTGGATAGAATTTCCGTCTGAATTGTTGACATTGTACCCAAAACTTGCAGCGAAATTGCGACCCTTCTTTTTAAACTTATGCCTGAAAATGGCTGTATTTCCGAGTGCGAATGAATTAAAATCGGAGTAATTGTTGACATCACTCATCGTTGAAAGTTGGTCTACCTCCTGCTGTCCGCGGAAGTATTCCTGATGACTCGCGTAATCGGTAGTTCCGTTACCGATCCGCATATTACTCAGTACGATAAGTGTATTGAGAGAATCCAGTGTTTTTTCAAACCGTAATCCGCCACGGTGGTTTTCGTTGAAATTGCGGCGCCCGTTGGTATCCAACGTTGTAAAAGTCAGGTCGTTCAGGAAATTAGTTCTGCGGGAAGTCGCATCCAGATCCTGGGTTGTCTGGTTGTAATAGTAACTGGTATTAAATTTTGTCTTCTTTTCATCAAAATTGTAATTCGCACCACCTGCCCAGTTCTTGTTAAACCCACGATTTTGCCCTCCTCGTCCCGCTTGTATCGTCAAGCTTTCTTCATCATTGTCTCCTCCGAAAGAGATATACCTCACACCTCCGCCAAATCCAAAATCGCCGTCGTCTCCCCAGTTAAAAGACTGACTCCCCTTAAAGTCCTGGTAGTCATCCCATGACATGCCACCAGTATTGGTGTTGCTACCAAGCCCGATTACAGA
>DASYHR010000997.1:0-2713 GCA_035998385.1 Dyadobacter sp.
AAGGGAAGTTTAGTAGATTAAATTTCGTCTTTTAATGTCAAAATCAGATATTTTATCTTTGAGATCAGGAAATGATAGTGAAACTATATATCTGAGCCGTCGTCAACCTCCTGACCCAGATATTTTGTCTATTCCTGTGAGTGGTCTCTTACGTATTGCCTGTTCGGTTATGTATTGATTCTCAGGGATATCAGAACTGGAAGTAGATAAATTGCGGTGTGTTGTCGTAGACTCCCATATATAAAATCGCAAGAATGAACACGACATAACAACTCCATCTCACCAGGCCTGACTGAGCTGATAGAGTCTTTCTCACACTTCTGTCAGCCTGGAACTGATGCACGAGTTCCATAAAGATGATAAGCACTACAGCTGTAAAAAACACCCTGCGGCGTTGTCCCATACAGATATAGTCCATGAAGTATTCGGTAGTGAAAAATTCCTGGAATGTGGGCCAGCCTTTTCCTACACTCTTTACAAGGTTCCACATTACCTCGGTTTCCAGATAATCGGCACGGAAAAAAATCCAGGCAAAACTGACCAGAACGAACGTAGTAAACCTTTGCAACGCGCCATTGAGCCACGGTAATTTCCCAATGCCGGTTGCGGAGATTAAAAAAGTCCTGGGCTTCAAAGTGACAATGGCAAAGATTAGATAAAAGCCATGTAAAGCACCCCAGATGATGTAGTTCCAATTGGCGCCATGCCAGAGACCGCTTACCAGGAATATGATGAACAGGTTCATGTATGCACGCGGTTTGCTCACACGATTACCACCAAGTGGGATGTAGAGGTAATCACGGAACCAGGTCGAGAGTGATATATGCCATCTCCTCCAAAACTCCGATATACTTTTAGAAGAGTAGGGTCGGTCGAAATTTTTCATCAATGTGAAACCCATTACCTGTGCTGACCCAATGGCAATATCTGAGTAGCCGGAGAAGTCGCAGAAGATCTGGAAGGAGAAAAATACGGCGGCGGTAATGACTGACGGACCTGAGTACTCGGTGGAATGGTCAAAAACCTGATTAACGAATATAGCAAGGCGGTCGGCGATCACTACCTTTTTGAACATTCCCCAGGTCATCAATAAAAGCCCGCTCTTGGCAAGATCGTAATTGAAATTATGCTTGGTATAGAACTGGTGAAGAATATTCTGAGGGCGCTCAATGGGACCCGCCACAAGTTGCGGATAAAACATTACATACAATGCATATATGCCGAAATGCCGCTCTGCTTTCTGATTTCCCCTGTATACTTCAAAGGTATAACTCATAGCCTGGAAGGTGTGAAAAGACAAACCGACCGGAAGAAGTATATTTAACAGAGGGGAATGGGTATCAAAGGTGGTATTAAGAACCGATGCAAAGAAATTATAATACTTAAAGATAGCAAGTACACCCACGTTGGCGAATATACTGAGAATTAAGAACCACTTTTTCCGCCTGTCTTTCGATTGTTCAATCAGTATTCCCGCGTAATAATCGCTGAGAATCGTAAACGCAAGGATCAGAATATAGATAGGCCGGAAGGCCATATAGAAGTAGCAACTTGCAATGAGCAGCAGAATCCAGCGATACTTATGTTCGATCAGAAAATATAGAATCGTAACAACAGGAAAGAAAATCAGAAATTCGATGGAATTGAATAACATTGCAACAGTTTAATTTGACTTGTTTAGATTCCGGAAGTGAGCAATGCGCTTGCAACCCTCTCTGTATGAATATTACGTGTATCCTCGTTTAAATGATATACGGTATCGAAAAATGAGCTGTCAGGATAGGCAGATCGCTTCGGATCGGACAGAATTTTTGCTGCCAGATTTTTATCCATATTTTGCTTTAACCCCTTGATTGCAACCTCCGCATTGGTGTAATAGCTATCAGCAACGGTTGGGAACAGGAAAAAGACCTTCGCACCTTTGTCCTGGAAACGTTTGGTAAACGTGTTTATCGACTCAATTTGTCTCTGAAAATCGTAAGAAAGTGTAGGAGGGCTGCTGTCATGCACATTCCCCTGGTAATTGTTCAGATGACTGATGATGTCTCCTTCTTTTGTAAATGCACCGCGGAAATAAATAGAATACGGATCATCGACGGATGGCTTTTCAAAAACGGTTTCGATCTTGGAAGGAGCTTGCAAACGATGCAGAATACGGGATTCCCATTTGCCGGTTAATCCGTTGGTGTCGGTCACGAATGGACTATCCTCCGGAATATAATCTACTACGTACAATTGGGATTCGATATCACCTTTTGCGGCAATGTCGTATTCAAAGGACATAATCACGATATCTCCCTTGTTAACGTATTTGGCTGCATCCGATAAGATAAAGTCAATACCAAGCGGAGCAAGTAAAGCCATATTGACTACCGGCAGATTGGTTCTTTTGCTCAACAAAGAAGAATTGATACCAAAGGACATATTAGACCCTCCAACCAAAACGATTTTTGGCGATGGAAGGGAGCTGGCATAGGCATGTTTGTCCAGAAGAGCAGCTGGAAATGCATTTTTCGCAGCTCCGGCCACGATGGCACGGTAAGTAATCTCAATAAACCCGGAAACAATTAGTAATAATAGTAAAACCTTGAAAACGAATTTTTTAACAAACTTAAATTCCATTTAATTATAAAGTTGGCTGTCATCCGGATCGGCCGGAAGGCTTTTACAGGTTACTAATTTTCCGTAAAATTATTTTATTATCAGTGAAATT
>DASYHR010001005.1:0-6849 GCA_035998385.1 Dyadobacter sp.
CGGATATTCAACAGCACCGGCCGATTGGTCAGGTTGCTGGCTAATAACCTGCTAATGGGAACACACGGCTATATCGAATGGGACGGAACTGACGACAGAGGCGCGGTGGTCGAAACCGGCTACTATTTGATCATTGCTGAAATGTTCGGAACTGATGGAACGACACAAAGATTCAAGTCGAAGGTCGTGGTTGCGACAAGGGAACACTGATGCGATCAGCCTAATAAACCTATTGTTGCCAACATTCTTCCCGTAGTGCCATTTTCTGCTCTGTAAGAAAAATAATCTTCATTATGAAGTACCGTGGAGAATTTCGAAATCTCTATGTTTTTTCGGTCCAGCCCTGCTGCTGCCAGCTGATCCGCATTTGCTTTTTTCAGATCGATGTAAAATTTATTCCGATCACTGTCCCATCGCTTATGTTCAGATTGGAAATGTTCGGCTACTTCTTCACCTACTTCAAAGGAACACGAATCGATACAAGTACCTACATAGGCAAGGCAATCTTTTGGCTCGGTCCCGAAGTTTTCCTGCATTTTAACTACCGTCTTAGCAACAATTTGTTGCACGGTGCCTCTCCACCCGGCGTGGATGGCCGCCACTGCTTGTTGAACAGGATCAAAAATGAGTATCGGAGTACAATCCGCAATGGTGACAGCAAGCTGCACGCCTGGCGTGCTGGTAATCAGCGCATCGTAGCCTTCATAACGTCCGGCTCTATCTGTTAGTAGAATCACGTCTCCATGTACCTGATGTGATTTGGCAACCTGATCAAAGTTGATTCCTAATGCATTAAAAAACAGTTCGTTGTTTTTGATCACATTTTCAGGCCTATCGGCAGTGGAACCTCCGAGATTGAGCGAATCGAAAGGGGGAGAACTTACGCCACCGTGGCGGGTACTTTCCGCTGCTGTCACATTTTTGAATCCGGCGAAAATTGAAGGCTTTCGGAAAAGTGGCTTATCTGTTTGTGTCAAAATAATATCGTGTTAATCGGATACCAAAGTTAAGATTTTAAACGAGCGCCCGGCAGGGAGTATTATGTAGCGGTTGGTTTTATTGCTAACAATTAAAGTAACTTTGTGGTGTCAGTGCAATCAGAACATCGTTATACTGTGTTTCGTAACCTGTATGGTAGCTTGCCTGGCCGTCTAAAAACCAGATTTATGATAAAAGTAAGTGTTTGTGTTGTAACCTATAATCATGAAAAGTTTGTAGCTAAAATGCTGGATTCTTTGCTGATGCAGGAAACTACATTTGAGTATGAGATTATTGTAGGAGACGATTGCTCAAAGGATAATACTGTTGCCATTCTGAAAGATTACCAAAGCCGTTTTCCTGACAAAATCAGGCTTTTGCTTCAATCTAAAAATCTTGGGTTGAACGGCAAATACAACGCTCTGAATACATTCGCAAATGCCAAGGGGGAGTATATCGCTCAGTTTGACGGAGACGATTACCTCACTTCTCCACATAAACTTCAGAAACAGGTAGATATGCTGGATGCGAATCCGCATTACTCTGCGAGCTATCACAATGCCATGGCGATATACGATGATCACTCGGCGCCTTCACATTTGGTTAACTCGCTCACGAAACCTGAGGTAACGGTGGATGACCTGATCGGGGAGGACGAACTATGTTTTATTGCCACCTCCAGCCTGATGTTCCGTCGCGAGGATTTTGCAAAAAATCCTGACCCGGAATGGACCAATTTATCAACCAGCGGAGATATTCCTCGTAATATAATGCTGGCAAGTCGTGGCCCGATCGGTTATATAGACGAGGTGATGTCGGTATACCGGAAGAATAGGGGTGGAGCGAGTTTTGCTGATAATCACTATGGCGCGGATTTTCTTTTTAACAGAATCCAATTGTATTCGAACATCAATAAAGAGTTCAATTACAAGTACGATGCTGTTTTACAAAAGAACATAGCCACATACTATTATAAACTGCTGTTTTCGAAGGAATATGGCGGCAGCTATTGGCCGCGTGCCAAATACGCTCTGAAGTATATTTCCCTGGCCCAACCCTCAGCGGAAAAGAAAAAGGAGATTATCAGAGACTTTGTACTTCCTCCTTTTGCACTGAAGATCTATAGTTTTCTTGCGCTTTCGTTGTACAATCTGAAAGCAAAATCCTGAGATCATACGCATATAAAAATTGCCTCCAAAGAGTGTCTGACTTTTGGAGGCAATGCAATAAGAGTATTTTCTAAGATCAGAATAATTTTTCTTTCGGAGGTGTAACTCCTTTCAGTCGTATATAAACCGTAGTCTGTCCGCGGTGGTGTGTCTGATGCTCAAATGATTTTTCGAATGCAGTTCCTGCCTTCATCGTCATTCCAAATAGTGCCACATCTTTGTTGAAATCTTCGTCGCTCATCGCTTTCAGCGCATCAATCGTGAAATCGTAGCTATTCATAACCACTTTTTTAACAGCGCTCTTCGATTGATCAGCACTTTTCTCTGCAGAACCTTCCAGTGGGCTTTTTTTGCCTGAAGCAGCTGCAGCAAATGCGTAGTTAACATCGGCGAGGTGATCCATTTGTTCTGCAAAAGAACGGATATCAGCTACAGGCTTAAATGAATAACCATCCTCTGGCATCGCGTCCAGGTATTCAAGTGTATATACTTTTGCACGTTCCCATTCGGTAATTTGCTTCTCCTTCAGCGTTTGTGCAATCAAAGTTTGAGTAATCAGCGCCAACATACAGCTTAGAATTATCTTTTTCATATTGGTTATTGTTTGGTTGTTTTTGGATAAAAATAGGACGAAAGGTAATCTGATCTTATATTATAACCAATATTGAAAGCACTTATTGATTTCACGGTTCTGCTCAGATACCAGCTGGCGTGATTTTTAACTCTGGTGACATACAGTTTGATATCATTTTTTAGCTAGTGAAAAAGTAATCTATGAGTAGCAACGAATCTCCTGATAAAAGGAGTGAAAAGTATCTTGATCTGGGGCACAGCGAAGCGGAAAATCACGCTAAAACGCAGCAGGAGCTTTATGAAGAACATGTCAAAAATACATCCGAAGTAACTAATAAGATTTCCGGGTTTTTTAAGGCCAACCTGTTTGGGTTTGCCTGGCATTACATCAAAAGTCGTTTCGGTCCCAGGCATGCCTATCAGGCTTATCCTCGAAACGGAGACAGCGGTGTGTACAGGCTTCAATCTTCAATTCCGGCAAGAGAAGGGATTTCAATTGCACTGCTGTCGGACTGGGCCAGCGACACGGCCGAATCCGACGCGGTTGGCCATCTTGTAGCCAGGTACGCCCCTGACTACACTATTCATCTTGGCGATATTTATTTTGTAGGTACGCCGAAGGAAATTGAAGTGAATTTTACGGCTCCCCATGCCAGTTGGTATTACGGGGCTTCGGGTAGTCTGGCTTTGTCGGGTAATCATGAGATGTATTCCAATGGCGACGCGTACTTTCAGCATTTGTTACCCGCCATGTATGTGCAGCAGGGCGAGGTCAAAAAAACACAGCAGGCTGGTTTCTTCTGTTTGGAAAATGACCATTGGCGTATCATCGGGGTTGATACCGGATATACCTCGGTTGGGCGACCATTCCTGGAAGTACTTTCACCTCCCGACTGCCACTTCCGCCAGGAGCAGATTGACTGGCTACGCGACGTGGTGAAAATTGGTGATGCCGATGACAAGCGTGGTATCGTCATGCTGAGTCACCATCCCTACATATCGTCATTTCGGGAGCAATACCAGAAACCTGCGGAGCAACTGCAGAAATTAATTGGTGATGCATCGCGGGAGATTATCTGGTTTTGGGGACATGACCATCGGCTCGTCGTTTACAATAAAGCGCGATATGGTGAGGGGCCCATCGCTTATGGCCGTTGTATCGGGCATGGAGGCTTACCCGTAGAAATTAAAATGCCGGATTCAGAAGAGGATGTTCAAAAGATGATGTTGTACGACAGGCGCGTTCGTAAAACAATTCGCAGACATCAGTTAGGCTATAACGGATTTGTAAAATTGAATCTGGAAGGTGCGAAACTGGTGGCTGAATACCGTGATCTGGAAGATTCCTGTATGATAGAGGAACAGTGGGAGGTGGATATGACAAACGGTCAACTCACTTGGGAAATAGACAGCAAATTGCCTGATTCCTTCTGAATTGACCGCCTGGTCTATATTCTGCTAGCGGCAGAGATTAATGATGATCGTCGTGAGATACAGTCTCCTGGTATAATGCAGCGAAAGTTACGATGAGACCTATAGTTCCCAAAATGAAAACGAACAGATCTGCGAAAACAGCCAGGATAAGAAAAAGCACTATAAATGCAATAATGTATGCGCCAGCTGAAAGCCTTTTAGGTGCTTCTTCCGGGTGGCTTGGTGCTGTATGAGTTAAATCAGACATGGTTCTTTGTAAAATTTGAATCTGTAAATGATACTGCTGCGAAAATAATAAATAAAGGCCATTTTTCAGTAGACAGTTTAATAATTTGTCATTTCAATTGTATGGAATTTACTTTTTCGGCTTCCGGAAAGCGATCAATCCTTACATTTGTTTCTGACAACGTCCCGGGTATATTCCCGGGTTAATCTTATAAAAGCAGTTACAATGCCCTATATTATTGGTTGTGATATTGGTACTACCAATGCGAAGTCAGTTGCGTTTGATACGGTTTCCGGCGAGATTTTAACAATGCATAGTGAAACTTATGGCATGAGCCATCCGAAAACGGACTGGAGCGAACAAGACCCGGAAGAGATTTTTGATGCAGCCTGTAAGACACTGAAAACTGTTTTTGATACCTGTATCAAACAGGGGGAAGTATTGGGAATAAGTTTCAGTGCTGCGATGCACGGTGTATTGGCTTTGGATAAAAATGGTAAAAAGTTAAGCAACCTCATCATTTGGGCCGACAATCGCAGTTCTGAAATTGCATTGAAGCTAAGGTCTTCACCGGTTGGTAAAAAAATATATCAGCATAACGGTACGCCGATTCACGCGATGGCGCCGGTTTGTAAACTGTTGTGGATCAAGAAGAATGAACCTGCTCTATACAAAAACGCCGATAAGTTTATCAGTATCAAAGAGTATATCGTGTACCGTCTTACAGGCAAGTTTTTGATAGACTATTCGATTGCTTCTGCTACTGGCTTGTTCAATATCAGGGAAATGAAGTGGGATGAATACACACTGAAAAAATTAGGTCTGAAAACATCTAAGCTGGCTGAAGCAGTATCGCCTTATCATACGGAAGAGTTGCCGGATGGCAATGCCGCAGGATTGCCGGCAGGAACCAGGCTTGTGATGGGTGCAAGTGATGGTTGCCTGGCAAATTTGGGAAGTGGAGCGATTCGAAGCGGATCTATGGCCGTAACGATCGGTACAAGTGCAGCGGTGCGGATTTGTTCTGAAAAAGCTTACTCTGATCCGATGATGCAGACTTTTTGCTACATACTGGATGAACAGACTTATATATTGGGAGGGCCTTCCAATAACGGTGCTGTAATTTTTGAATGGTTGATGAATACCTTCTTCGAGAAGGAAGAATATGATACTGTTTTTAAAGCAGCTGAAGGCATTGCCGCCGGTTCAGATGGTTTGCTCTTTTATCCCTATATGCTGGGAGAACGTGCGCCTTTGTGGAATTCGGAGGTTCGCGGAGGATTTTCAGGATTGGACATTCAACATACGAAACCTCATTTTGCCCGTGCGGTGATGGAAGGTATTTTGCTCAACCTAAATACAATTGGTAAAGTATTGCTGGAAATGCAGAAAATTGACACGATTTACGCCAATGGCGGTTTTGCAAGAAGCCCTATATGGGTGCAGATGCTGTCCGATATTTTTGGTAAAAAGGTGGTTCTGAATGAAACGGTAGAAACTGGTGCGGCAGGAGCTGCCATGATGGGATTGAAAGCTTTGGGCGTTTATCAGAAATATGCAGACATGGAGGCTTTTACACTGGTAGGACAAAAGTTTGAAGCAAACGCTGAAAATAATAAAGTGTATCAGGAGCTTACAGAGAGATTTATCAAGGGTTCCAAGCTGATACTGACTCATGCAGTTTAAGTTTTATATTGATCTCAGCGTGATATGAGGTTTGCGCTGAAGACGCAAAGTTTATGGACCGATGACTTGGGCAAGTGCCATGTCATCGGTTTTTTACGTTTTATTGAGGTTGATAAATTTTGTTTTTATCTGCAATGATTGTTTCATTACTCCTTTGATTGTTCCGTCTCCAGGTCAGATAGGCAAACAAAAGTGAGGCTGTTCCTGTGACGAACCAGCAGAGATCTGTAATAGCTACAAACTGATAGCCCTTCTGCACAGCAATCCATAGCCAGTCACCTGTGATAACCCCATTTACGATAGGGACACACAAAGAGAAAATTCCACCTAAATGAAGATAAAGCTGTGTGGTTCTGATTTCGGTTTTGGTGAATAAACCCATCATTGTAAACAGCAACCAGGATAAAAAGAAAGCCGTTCTCGTGTAAAAAGCGTGGTCGTCTATATCAGGTATCATCAGCCCGGCACAGAAAAGTACTGCAATAGCCGGAAACAACCCGAAACAGATAGCGAGATGTGACATTGTTACCCGATGATGAAACCGTTTTTGTTTGTCGGTATAACTTTTTTTATTCCTGGCTTCTTTCCAAAGTAACACGCCGCTGATGATTACGAAACAGGTAAAAAGTGCCATAAAAAAGTAAATCGTTTTGAGCGCAAGTCCTCCGAAAGTCGCAAAGTGTAATCTTGCAATACCTGGCAATATTGATTGTGCGTAACTTCTGTGACCAGGCAGATTATCAGAGACGATTTTTCCATTTTTGAGTGAAATAGCAATGCTTC
>DASYHR010001023.1:0-1576 GCA_035998385.1 Dyadobacter sp.
GGCTACAAAAGCTGGTCTGAAAAATGGTGTGGTGCAGGACAAACTCTGGCTGCCCGGCATGCTGAAACTGAAGAGGCTGATGGAAAACGGTTTCTTCGGAAAAATCCTTTCTGTACGTGGAGAGTTTGGATATTGGGTATTTGAAGGACACAGCATTCCTGCTCAACGTCCATCCTGGAACTACCGCAAAGAGGATGATGGCGGTATTATCGTAGATATGCTTTGTCACTGGCGTTATGTATTGGATAACCTTTTCGGAAATGTAAAGGCAGTTTCATGTTTAGGAGCAACGCACATTCCCGAACGTATTGATGAGAATGGCAAAGCCTATCACTGTACAGCCGACGACGCTTGTTACGCAACTTTCGAACTGGAAGGGGATGTGATCGCGCAGTTCAACTCTTCGTGGACGGTGCGTGTCCGTCGCGACGACCTGCTGACGCTGCAAGTAGACGGAACACATGGTTCTGCTGTGGCGGGCCTGCGTGACTGCTATATCCAGCACTATGGCAATACGCCCAAGCCAGTCTGGAATCCGGATATTCCGCAACCTATTCCATTCTTTGAGGGCTGGTCGAAAGTACCGGAGCAGGAAAATTTTGACAATGCATTTAAAGCTCAATGGGAGCTTTATCTGAAACATATTGTGAAAGACACGCCATTCCCATGGGATTTGAAAGCGGGTGCACGAGGTGTGCAGTTGGCTGAAAAAGGTATCGAAAGCTGGGAAAAACGCCAGTGGGTAGCTATTGAGGATTTATAGGTTATAAAAAGTTTGAAAGTGTTAACAGTTTAAGAAACAGTTAACTGCCACTGGCTCTCCCATAGAGTCAAAGTCGAAAAATGGCTTGGAAGTTTAAAGTAGCTTACTCACACTTCCAAACAAATCAAACATTCAAACTAAAAAACATCTTCAACCATGGAAGTGAAAAAAGTAGCATTAATCACCGGCGGCAGCCGTGGTATCGGTTTCGGGATTGCCAAAGCATTGGCAAAAGAAGGATATAATCTGGCTATCAATGGTGTACGCGACGAAGCAGGATGTGCCGAGGCATTGGATGAACTCCGTGAGCTAGGCGCAGAGGTTTTGTATTGTCAGGGAAGTATTGCCAATGCTGCAGACCGTGAGTCCATCATTGAGAAAGCTTATTCCGGTTTTGGCAATATCAATATTCTGGTCAACAACGCAGGTATTGCGCCGCGCGAACGTCTGGACATATTGGAAACAACAGCCGCTAATTACGAAGAAGTAATGAGGACGAATCTGGAAGGCCCTTTCTTCCTGACTCAGGCTATTGCCAAAAAGATGGCGCATACCAAGCAAAATAACCATGCTTTTGAGGCGTCGATCGTTTTTGTCACCTCTATTTCTGCGACGGTCGCATCTATCAATCGCGGAGAATACTGTATTTCCAAAGCCGGACTTGCTATGACCAACCTGCTTTTTGCAGTGCGAATGGCCGAGTTCAACATTCCGGTTTATGAAGTTCGTCCAGGTATTATCTCCACCGACATGACTTCCAAAGTACAGGAGAAATACGATAATCTGTTTCAGGGTGGTATCGCACTTCAACCT
>DASYHR010001024.1:0-3053 GCA_035998385.1 Dyadobacter sp.
TTTATGGTCTATTTTTTAATTTACCTTTTTGATGCCGCTCAGTACGTGGTTAATCACCTGGATAATACCACCATCTGTGTTGATATTTTTCTGAATGATTCTTGCGTTGTTGTTAATAGTAACGATTGTGGTATCAGTTCCTTTTTGTACCGTAAGCTTATGTTTATTCAGTGTAGTATATTCCTGGGGCTTCAGTTCTATCGTTGT
The DNA here is from genome assembly GCA_035998385.1 of Dyadobacter sp. GTDB lineage: Bacteria > Bacteroidota > Bacteroidia > Cytophagales > Spirosomataceae > Dyadobacter. Next base: position 208 of record DASYHR010001024.1, read on the forward strand.
TTGACGCGGAGCTATCACATGGTATTTCAAAAACGACATAATAGAATCTTTTTCCCAAGCCAATACTTGTGATGAAGTAAGATTAGCCGTCTGAAATGCTGTGTTGTTAGGAGCAAAGAACGTAAAGTTTTCTGTACGAAAGGCGTCAGCCGCATTCGCACCTACCACGATTTCGTTGAGTGTACTAAACTGATCATTCTCTGCCAAAATATCAGTTACAGTTTTTGGTTTCACAAGATCCTTACTGTTCTCCTCACAGGAAACAAGGCCTGCTGAAAATAGAACAGAAAACAAAAAAAGTGCCTTACCCTGGCCTGTGAAATGGTATTTTTTCATAGCTTTCGCATGGTTAAATTTTCGTAAAACTAACGTAAATTGTAGTTCGACGGATTTAATTCTTACATTTTTAATCCTAATCCTTATCTTAAAATGCTAAAGCTACAACGTCTGCTGCTCTTCTGTATTGCAGTTTTATTTCTAAACTCGGCCTTTTTGGTGCTTCGCGAGTCTGATCCTGCATCCAAAGTGAGGCCTGTCAAATTGTTCAATGGCAAAGACCTGAAAGGCTGGAAAATCAACGGAACCGAGAAATGGTATGTCGAAAACGGAGAACTGATTTGTGAAAGTGGTCCTGATAAACAATACGGTTACCTGACTACGGACAAATTTTACAAGAATTTTGATCTGTCTCTTAAATTTAAACAGGACGCGAACGGGAACAGCGGTGTATTTTTCCGCTCCACGGTTGACGGAACGAAGGTTTCGGGCTGGCAGGTAGAAGTTGCGCCTCCAAACCACGATACTGGCGGTGTATACGAATCGTACGGAAGAGGCTGGTTGGTTCAAATCCCGGATGAGAAAGAAGGGTTTCTCAAAATGGGGGAGTGGAACACACTTCGCATCAAAGTGGTGGGAGATCAGGTACAGACCTGGCTTAACGGAAATGCCATGGTTGACTTTTCGGATGCTAAAATCGGCGCAGCCAATGGATCTATCGCATTACAGATTCACGACGGAGGCGGAATCAAAGTACGTTGGAAAGATATAGTGGTAGAGGAATTGTAATCAATATCCTTTTATTCAATCCTGATATCCCGTAATTGACACTACAAAAAAACAGGTTCGTCAGGAATCAGCTGTAAAGGAGCTTCATGCTTAATAGGTTTGTAACAGGATTACAAATACGATTATGCATGAAGTTTTTTTGTGTAGTGCCCTTACTCGTTTCAAACATGAAATACAAAAACAGACCAGCTGAAAAGGAGAGCAAAACCAGGATCGTATCAGCCTCTTTTGATGGCAGGGATTTTAGTAATATGGATCTTGAAAATGCTGATTTTAGCTTTTCGAGCATGCGGGAGACAAATTTCGACGGTGCAAATCTGAAAGGGGCAAGGATCCGCTTCTCAACGTTGCAGAAAACTACTTTCCGTAATGCTGATTTGCGCAACGCGGATCTGAGCTTCAGCACCCTGTCTGATGTGGACCTGGAGGGAGCGAAGGTGGAAGGTGCCAATTTTAGTTTTACAACCCAGGATACTTCTTACAACTGGAAAAGTTTTAGTCTGATCGGATTGATACAAAGCCAGGGATGGCTGGGTACCCTTGTAGCTGTATTTCTTGGAGCTATCATGTTGTATGGGATCAATGCCATTTTGTTTTTTACCGCAGAGATCTATTTTACGACTGATCTCATCAGGGGCAAACTTTATCAATATCTGGTATTACAAAATGTGATAACAGGAGTTACCGCCGTGCTGACCGCTAAGTTTCTGGCAAGCTGGCTGGATAGTATACCCAAAGAAATTGTTCGTTACCTGTTGCTTTCTGTGGTTATGTTTATCGTGATCAGCCTGATAAGTAGCGGGGTCTATTTTGCTTTCGGAGTGACTGTAGTTCATAGGTTTGCTGAGCTGTATCCGGAAGAAGCCTCCAGGAACGCGCCTGGATATTGGTATATGATCGGTCCGATTATCGTGGCCAATGTCTTCTATTTTATCAGCAACCAGGGAAAGCAGATATCCCGGAAAATATCTGACCAGGAATACCAGCTTCTCAATCTCGAAAAGTTAAAAACACGTGCAGAGCTCGATGCCCTTCAGGCACGCATTAATCCTCATTTTTTATACAATGCGTTGAACAGCATTGCCAGCCTGGTACACGACAATCCGGAGAAAGCAGAAGAAATGACCTTGCTGTTGTCCAAACTCTTCCGGTATACGACGGGGAGGAAAACGGATGACTATTATGACACGATCAGCAATGAGCTCGAAATGGTGCAGACATATTTATTGGTGGAGAAAGTCAGGTTTGGGGACAGGCTTAAATTCACGGTGGAGGTTTCGGATCCGGTTTTAAACAGCTTGTATGTTCCGAAGTTTATTCTTCAGCCTATTGTAGAGAACGCTATCAAACATGGTGTTTCTAAACTGGCCGATCTTGGGGCAATCAAAGTGAAGATATTTGAGAAAACAGACTGGCTGGTTTTGTGTGTCCAAGACAATGGGCCTGCGTTTTCAGAAGAAATGGAAACAGGGTATGGAATCAGGAGTATTCAGGAAAAACTCAAACTACTCTATGGGCAGGACGGGAAAATTGAGCTTCTCAACGAACCGGATAAGTCCGTCACCATATCAATCCGTAAAAGAGCAATGATCAAACAGCAATAAAACAGGTATGAAATTCCCACTTAAAACAATCCTCATCGATGATGAACCTCTCGCTCTCAGCAGACTAAGAAGGCTGCTCGGGAAGTATCCGTATGCGTTTGACATTGTTTCGGAAGCACAGAATGGAGTAGAAGGTCTGTTGCAGATCAACAACCTGCAACCTGACCTGATATTTCT
>DASYHR010001027.1:0-13759 GCA_035998385.1 Dyadobacter sp.
TGAGCATTTTCTTTCGAGCGGCTTCTGCCACTGGTAGTGACAATTTTAGCAGCTCCGAAACATTTGCTTAAATCTCATTAAAGATAGGTATTGATCGAAAATAAAGCGTATCCTACCTACTAACCCATTGTCCAGACTCAACACATTCCACCAAGTCTCTAACCGTTATTGTTTCTTTTCTATTTGATTTAAATAGGCCTACGATTAAATCTAATGGATCGACTCCTTCTCCATGAAAATAAATATCCAAATTTAAATTTGATAAATCTACTTTAAATTCATCTTCAAATTTTTCAAAAAAATCAACGGCATCATCCCCCTCAATATCCAGATCCCTTGAAAGCCTAGTATCCAAATCAATTTCTAATGAGGGTTCAAATTCGAGATATTTCTGAATTATAAAACTCTTGACCCTGTCAAATATATTCATATCTAATTAGAGGTAATTTTTTAGTTGTAAGACGAGAACTGTAAAACTTATTCCCGCAGTACTTTGATCAACGACTCCCGAATTCGCCACATAAAAGCAATACCGAACAAACACAGACAATGAGATTTGTCAAAAAATAATCAACCGTACAAACTTTATCAATTTCTGCCATTTAGGGTCAGCAGTTCTGTTACCGCATTATTCTTTGGTAATGTATGAGGTAGCCTGGAAAATTGACCAAGGTGAATCCTAAAATGCAGTAAAATACCTAAACATTTACCTTAATGGGTAGGTGCTCACGATCTTTGCTCATCAGGTGTGAACGTGAGGTATGCATACCGCTGGATTTAGCTGTTCCTAAGCTTATCATGACAAAAACATTCAATAGTCACGCCATTTTTTTCCTGGGTCTTTCTGTAGGAATGGGCATCTTCCACTGTCTGCTATATCTCACAGTTGGCACGGACCTGCTGACACAGAACTCGTTTGCGAATTTCTTTTTACTGGCTAACGTAATTTCTTCCTTTGCTACGGCATTTATACTACGGTCTTACTATGATCAGTATTTTAAGACAGCTTTTGTAACGGGTTTAATCGCTTTATCTACCACCCTACTGCGTGTAGTGGTGGTTTATTGTATACTAGTTCCGCTCACAAGGGAATTTCAACGCTACTATCCCCTAATTTTGATAGTTGAGCTTGCTGCCAATCTTCTGGCCGCTGGTAGCGTGGTGTTTTCACGCGCGGGAAAAAATAGGTGGCTGAAGACTGCCGGCATATCAAGTTTCTTTGTAACCTTCATTGCCCTGGCTTTGCTAATCTGGTCGATGCAGGTGCACGGCGGTCGGAGTACACCAGCAATCGAGAGGTGGCAACTGTACCTGTCTTGTATTGCCAGTTTACAGCCACTGATTTTCATCGGCTATTTTCGTCAGCTTTCTGCAGTCCAATCAAAATCCTCAGATTCGCCCCAGTCTTCACAACAAACAACCCTCCTCCTCACAGCCCGTCTACTCGGCCTGGTCATGTTCCTGTTCCTGGGTGTAAGACTGATGGGCGAAGGAATAAGTGCTACCCGTCCGCAGCCGGAGGCTGTCATACAAGCTCGATTTTTTAAAGCCCGGACTTTTAAGGGTCGGCATGGTGACACACTCTCCTACCGGCTGCTGACGCCAGAGAGCTATGACCCTAAACTACGCTATCCACTGGTGGTTAGCCTGCATGGCGGAGCGGGTTATGGGACAGATAATGTCCGGCAACTGGCTAGTTGGGAAATCCAACAACTGACAGAACCTGAAAATCGCAAAAAATATCCAACCTTTATCCTGGCTCCTCAGATCGCCCATGGAACCAGCTGGGGCGGATTGCCACATCTGGTTACCCGTGATACGATTGTTTTTGACTTGTTGCGCGCCCTGAAAGCAGAATTTAGCATTGAACCTGACCGCATCTACGCGATCGGCCATTCGCTGGGCGGCTATGGAACCTGGCACTTCATTGGAACACGTCCAGATCTGTTTGCCGCTGCTGTTCCGTTAAGTGGAGCCGGTGATCCTGCTTTGGCTAAAAACATGGTGGATGTCCCTATCTGGGCATTCCATGGAGCAACAGACAGGAACGTACCCGTTGACGGAGCGCGGAATGTTATCAAAGCTATACAGCAAGCAGGGGGACATCCTCGATACACAGAGTTTGCAGACGTCGGGCACTACCTCAACCCAAGCTTAAATTACACACCCGGAATATTGGATTGGCTGTTTGCTCAGAGACGAGTAAGCCAACTGTAACCGAGAGGAACGTTCCTGAATGAAGATAAGCAACAGGCACCTGTCGCCGGTTCAGTTCACCCCGGATACTCGACAGTCGTAAAGCGTTCACGTTGTAATTGCTAGATTATCGGCTGCATGACTTCCGCATAATTAACTGCTATATAGGGGTTCATCATTACTTATATATTTTGTTTATATGAATAAATCAAGTATTTTCATTTTTTCACCAATACACTTGCTCTAAAATGATAGATGAACAAATATTAGGTTGCCTCTATTGTAGCGAAACTATAAAGCCAAAGGGCGCATTTCAGTTCTACGCAGCTTTGTTTAATGCTTGTGTCACGCAATTCCATCGATTACTTTCTCTGAGCACCCTCAGGTTTAGCATAGACTGAGCTCCTTTGGGAGTCCACCGCTGCCCACTACGCTTCATTCTAGTTTGTATGACAGTCCTATGCGCGGCTTCCATCGGGCCATTCCCTATCATAAGTCCTTGACTGCGAAATGACTTATAATCCATTCTGTCAACGTTATTTTTATAGTATTCCAGAAGCTTTGTTCGTTGTTTCTTCACGTTTTTTGACAGCTTTCTAAGCTTCGCTATATTATCCAGAACATTCTGAGCAGAACCTTCCAGCAACTCGCCTTTTTGAGCTTTAACCCATTTTTCGCGTCTGGCTATGTCCGTAAAATGTGAGTTTGCAAAATCTGTTAAATGTTCCACTGCATGATAGTAATCTAGGATGTGGGTTGCATTGGGAAATCTGTTAGTCAGGTAGTTATGTATCCATTGTGCTCCATCTGTAATAAATACCAATCGGGCTTCACAATCTTTGTAAGTACCTAAGTTGGCTTCAAATTTTGGTATAAAATGGGTGTAAGATCCTAAATGCCCACTGTAGGAAGATTCATCAAGTTTGTAACGTATCTCACCCTGCTCTTTCGTACCGTTTTTTAACCTACAATCCTCTCTGAAAATACGGCCTAGCTTAACCTCTTGCCATCCTTGATCCATTTGAATCATACTGCCATCCATTGAAGCATATACCCGTTCGGTGTCTTTCAGCTTTGGATGTTTGATCTCAGACATCACATCTTCAGCAACTGCATTACCCAAGTAATCAGTTACTCTATATACCTGACTTTCAGATATAGTAATACCCAAGAAAGCTGTCAGTAATTCATTTGATTTTGAGTATACATCGCTAACGCCGGCGAGTGCCATCAAATTTTGAAGATAGGGACTTATGAAGAAGCCATTAGTTTTGGCCCTGTAGCGATGTGTTTTGGATAACTCTAATCTACCGAATCGGGTTTGGCAGAAGTTTTTTTTCGCTTATCCGTTGATGTGCCCTTTTTTAAGCTCGCCTGCATAACTTGCCCACCCAACTCTGTCCATGCTTTTACGAAACCTTCCTCGTATGCATAAAAGGTCCTTTCTGACTGTAAACCAGTTAGTTTGTCATAGTGCGCATCTACCAATGCATGTAATTCTTCGCGGGTCATATCTGTAAAATTACATCGTTTTATTGAAAAGACCGATTACTTGAATTCATACTTTAGGAGTTTCAAATATTTCAACCGTGAGAAGCTTTCAAAGCGAACTTCTGAAATGCGCCCATGTGAAGATTAGTGAGGATATGATAGGGTTGCGTGAGCGGTTGAAGGAGATGTAGATACAGCAAAAATATAAGTATTACCCGATATTTAGATAATTTCAAAGGTATCGGGTAGTAAACTTTATTAGTTGAGACTTATGCCTTCCATTGCAGGCAAAAATGTTATTGCTCGCATATTCTTTAAAGCATATATTGTAGCCAAATAAGCTGAGATTGAAATAAGAAAATACTGTTCAGCCGAGATCACCATTGAGGTATTTTAAACCTAACAAATTATTCAATTATGAAATTCATTGATACCAATATCCTCTACTACAAATATTCAAAGTCTTATGTTGACAGTATATCAGGAGCAAATATTGTATCCATAAATGCCCTTGAGTTTCTAAAAAATATTGAGAAAGTTCATCAAAATCGGTCAAAATATTATATCCCATGTAGACTTGGGTCTGCTCACGGGGTACCCGCAGAATACTTTAAACTACATGGTAGAAGACCATTTCATAGCTCACTCTCAGACTCTACTTCACTGGAATTTAAGGATAACCGTAATAATTATATATTATACAATAACGAATCTATTACGAAAGCTGTCAATCAAAAGTTAATTGATTTATATCAAGCTTCTATATCCTTTTTAGAAAAGCCTGATTATAAGGAACTAAAATCAAAATTCAAGTTCCTTATAGTCAACAATTTGAAATGTCACTCACTGTCAAAGCAAGATATAGAGAGGTCACATGAATTGTTAGGTCAATACACTTCTAATCACAACTTAAAGCCTGATTTTAGAAACTCATGGAACGATATACTGATTTTATCAAAAGTAATTAACAGTGGCGGTAAATTAATTTCGTCTGACAAAGAGCTCAATAGATTTGCAGCGGAAGTATATGGCGCAAGTGTACAAGTACATGAAAACATTGTAGAATACTCATTTCCGAAAGAAGAGGATAAACAAGTTACAGACTACACGAAATTTGAAAGCAAGGGATTTATAAACAATAGTTGGGCTTTTCGAAAAAATAAGGGAAAGTAACTTTCTAATGGCAGCGCTAATCTGATGAACTGTTCAATGTTTCAGATTGACAACATCAACTAAGCCTTGGACTGTGAACTTGCACACCTTAGCAACTATCGGTAACTTATAGCCAAAACCTTACACTCCTATGACACCATCTTTCTTCAAAATGAGAGGTCTGTTTGACTTCTCTCCCCATCCGTACGATATTGGAAATCCAATATTTCAGACCTGGTACTATATCGACAATCACGTCTTTAAAAAGATCTACCGCCTACCCGAATCCGAGTATCGCTCCTTCTACGATTATCATCTGAAGTATTATCTCGCAAAAAATCCAGAAACTGAATTAGCCTTCTTTCAGAATCTATGGGAAATTGTCTCTGACAGAAGAGAGTATTACAAAAGACAAGAATTCTTCTCCGTAAAACAGAAACAGGCCCGCCAGAACCTGATAAAGATTAAACAATTTCAGTCGTTCCTTGTCTCTATTGACCAATGGCAAACTAGTCTGCCCCGGGCGCATTTCATTTCTACGCGGCATGACTTAATGCGTGTGTAACGCAATTCCATCGATTGCTTTCTCTGAGAACCCTTAGGTTTAGCATTGACTGAGCTCCTTTGGGAGTCCACCGCTGCCCACTACGCTTCATTCTTGTTTGAATAACAGTCCTGTGCGCAGCTTCCATCGGGCCGTTTCCAATCATAAGTCCCTGGCTACGAAATGACTTATAATTCATTCTAACAACATTATTTTTATAGTATTCCAGAAGCTTTGTTCGCTCTTTCTTAACGATGTTTGACACGTTTCTGAGCTTCGCTATATTGTTCAAGACATTTTGAACAGAACCATCCAGCAACTCACTTTTTTGAGCTTTAACCCATTTTTCGCGTTTGGTGGTGTCCATAAAATGCGAGTTTGCAAAATCTGTTAAGTGTTCCACCGCATGATAGTAATCCAGGATGTGCGTTGCACTGGGAAATCTGTTGGTCAGGTAGTTATGTATCCATTGTGCTCCATCTGTAATAAATATCAACCGGTCTTCACAATCCTTATAAGTGCCTAAGCTGGCTTCAAACTTGGGAATAAAATGGTTATAGGAACCTAAATGGCCGCTGTAAAAAGACTCGTCAAGTTTATAACGTATTTTACTTTGCTCTTTTATACCATTTTCTAATTTACAATCCTCTCTGAAAATACGACCCAGCTTGACCTCCTGCCACCCTTGATCCATTTGAATCATACTGCCGTCCATTGAAGCATACACCCGTTCATTGTTATTCAACTTCGGATGTTCGATCTCAGTCATTACATCATCAGCAACCGCGGTGCCTATGCAATCAGTTACCCTATATACTTGACTTTCAGATACATTAATACATAAAAAAGCATTTAGTAAGTCATTTGATTTTGAGTACACGTCACTTACGCCAGCGAGTGCCATCAAATTTTGGAGATAAGGACTTATGAAAAAGCCGTTAGTTTTGGCCTTGTAGCGATGCGTTTTGGATAGCTCTAATCTGCCGAATCGGGTTTGACAGATGTTTTTTTTCGCTTATCCGTAGAAGTACCCTTTTTTAAGCTTGCCTGCATTACTTGTCCACCCAACTCAGTCCATACTTTTACGAAACCCTCCTCATAGGCATAAAAGGTCTTTTCTGACTGTAGACCAGTTAGTTTATCATATTGAGCATCTACCAATGCATGTAATTCTTCGCGGGTCATATCTGTAAAATTACTCGTTTTATTGAAAAGACCACTTACTTGAAATCATACTTTAGGAGTTTCAAATATTTCAACGTTAAGAAACTTTCGAAGCGAACTTCTGAAATGCGCCCTCTGCCCCTCGATTTTCTTCTCAGTCAGAAAAATGAAGAAATTCATTTAAGAGATCAGCAGGTATTGCAATTGAAACAGCAGGTCAAAGAAATGAAAAGGTATGAACCCAGTGAAAAAATCACGATCGCAAGCGACCACTTGTCTACTCTTGTGCATTTGTTGCATCAAATGCAGGAGTTGCAGTTGCCTTCTGGCAGTAACCTATTACGCTACCAGTCGAAGAGCTCATGGTACAAACTGCTCAGCAGATATTTTGTAACTGATAAACAGGATATTAATCTGGAAACTGCCAGAAATTATTTTCCTTCCGATAGTCCTGATGGCAGATCCAAAGGGACGGAGATTAGAGAAGATAAAAAGCTGTTTAAGATCGTTCCAGCCAAGCGTAGATAATTGTTGGCTTGAAGTGGTATAAAAGCTGCGGTTATGCATCTACATGATCCAACCAAATCTCGATGCGGTGATTTGATTCCTATTCGCCGCTTGATATACGGCGAATAAACTGGCATTTTGGAGTCTCATAGTGCATTTGGTATATCGGTGATACATCAAATGCACTTCCTGATAAATTACGATATAGCACCTGTAGCATTAAAATTATACAATAAAACCGATGTATCTTAAAACTACCATTATCAGAATCGGGGCAGTAACAAGCACCGCTGCGAGCAGATAGTATAGCTTGCCATTCCCTGCAAACTTATGATAGTCTGAACTTGGGCTGACACCAGTAGTGATGTCAGTTCTATACAACAGGAAGAGCAGGTAATAGGTCGCCGCCCAAAGAGGAACTACCAACACAATTCCTGCGAGTTTGCCGTCGGGAAGAAACTGATCTTTGATCACAAGTTTTTCAAACAATACAACGAGCATTACCCATAACGGAGCAAAGCAGGCAGTCATTTGTATCCACGGCAGAAGTCCAAAGTACCTGTTGTTTTTACTGGCTGGATACAAACGGAGATTCCGCTGAAAAAACGTGTAATACATCTTGTATAAAATGTCCGTATCAGGATTAAATTCTGTTCTCTCACTTACAATTATTGCTCTTCCTTTTTTCACTGGCCTGCCTTTGGCTGGATTTTGCTTCGATCTCAGTAACCCCGGATGTTGACTAGCTGGTGTTTGCCTCTAAAAATAGTAAAATATCGGCGCATCCGCAACGGATATTGAGGGTAAAACGTCCAGGTTTTGGCAGGTTTTTCGTGTACATCTTACATGATCCAAAATAGGCTAAAAAGAATCCATACAAACTAAAATCCATCATTTTGGGTCATTTTTTCGATTTTCAAATGACCAACAACAGGTTTTGGTCAAAAACAGATTTTGTTGCTGCATAACTTGCCCCCGGCTTCTGTCAGACCGAGGGCCCCGGCTGATAACTGCCAGGTTCTATTTCTAACATAAAACAAATTGCAGTATGAAAGTAGAGTTGATCACAAGTGAAGATCTGCAGGCGTTTAAGGCTGAACTTCTCGACGAATTAAAAAATCTGGTGACCCGGCCTTCTGATAGCCAAACTGGAAAATGGCTGAAAAGTGCTCAGGTACGGCAGCTACTGAAAATATCTCCCGGTACGCTTCAAACGCTGCGCGTCAGCGGCCAGCTTCAATACACCAAAGTAGGCGGTAGCTTCTATTACCGGGCCCAGGATATTGAAGCCATGTTAAACGGCACACTTGCCAAAAAGAAATAAGTATGTTCAAAAATCAGAAAAACACTGATGGCCTGGTAGCAGCCGGGCCAATAGAAAAGCTATGGCATGACCCCAAGCTTCGGTCCGTACACATTTGTCTGTATGCTGCTATCGCCTATCACTGTGCGCTTTCGCCAGCAGCGCACATACAGATCAGCAGAAAAACGCTGATGCGCTCGGCAAGGATTAAATCCATTGCCACCTATCATGTCTGTATCCGTGAACTTGGTGAGCTGGGCTACATCGATTACAGGCCTTCTTATCATCCGATGCGCGCAAGCCGTATAGCTCTGACCGGTAAAGATGATACTGAGTTAAATCAAACATGACATGGAAAAACAAATGATCATTAATATGCTCGTAAAGAAGGATTCCAAAAGGAAACGAAAGCTCTATGAATTCTTTCGGTCCGTCTTCGACCAGCAGTTCTCGGTCGCAATGACAACTGAACTGATCAACTGCGAACTGGGCTCAGATCTGGTCACTGCCTATGATGTCAAATACATCAGGGCAAGAATCGCCAAATCCGAAGGTAGCCAAACCAAGACGGCTGCTAAGTCCAGTGCGGTATTGGCTGCCGTGATACCGCAGCCAAGTGATCCGGAAAAGAAATCGTGGACCGATCCGGACCAGGTTAAAAAAGATCCATTTAAAAATTCAAACCTTAGTAAACGATGAAAAAGATTCATTTCATTGCCCAGGCCAAAGGTGGCGTCGGTAAATCGCTATTGATGTATTTATTCGCCCTTAAATTCGGGCATGATCCGTCTGTGTACTTCATTGACCTGGACTCATCTACCCAGACAAGTAAGAATCAGCTGAAGTTTCTTGCTGCAAGCAACATGGAGGTCGTTCAGCTGAGCAACGATAAAGACGTTCTGGTACGTGACAGGCTCATCAGCTATCTGGAGCTTGTCTCTGTCAGCGAGTTTGATCAGTTCTTCTTTGATCTGGGATCACCTGAAAGCGCCCAGCTCCCCGCCCTTCTGCGGTATGATGTTCCTATGAAAGAATTTGCCGACATGCTAGGCCTGGAAATGATCTTTCATATTGTCATGGCGGGTGGATCTGCATACGTCCCCTCAGGACAATACCTGGATCAGATTGGTGAAGTTGCCAAAGACTTTCAGATCAACGTCTGGAAATCGGTAACATCTTTTCGTAAATATCCGGAGCTGTCAAAAGAACTGGAAGCCTACTGTCAGACAGCAAACTATCCGCTGTATAAGTTTGGTGACTTTGAACCGGAATCAGACCTGGGAGGACAAATCCTGGATGGAGCAAGGAGAGGCTTTAAACTCAGCGATCACCAGATAGGGGCCATGCTCAGACTGCGAAACGAACTTCAAAATCTGTATGCGCTATGACAGATCAGCAAAATTTTGACCGGATGATGGAAGATTATAAGGCAAACTTCCAGCTCAAATACAAAGTAAATCTTGACGACTGGTCAGCTGCGAATCTTATAGAAACCCAGAAGCGGTTTGATAAGATGAATCTCAGACTGGATGCTAGCCTTCAGCAAAATAAAATGCTGTATGACCGCTTCAAAGGATCTATCAAGACGCTGCAATTCAAATCAGGAAAGGATGCATTTCTGTACGGCCTGGGAAGCAATATCCTTTACGGGTCAGCTCTTCTGCTGGTGATTGTACTCATTTTTCAGTGGCAGAGAAGCGGTAAGCAGTACAAGAAAATCCAGTCTGTCCTATCCAGATATGAAAATGTGGAAGCCTTTGAAAACCTGATCGGTCAGGGTAAACTTAAAACCGAAAACGGTGTACAGTATCTGATCTTAGAGCAAGGCAATGACAGAGGAGGAAATATCTACGGGCAGCATTACTGGTATGATCCGCGAAAGAGAATAGTCAAAGTGCCACTCAGAGCACAGCAGTGATCCTAAAGGGGCCGGATTGATCCATTTTGGTCTTAATCAGTCCAAAAAGATCCATTTGAGTCTGAAAGAATCTTTAAAGGTTCATTTTGATCGGTTTGGGTCGCTTTTGATCCATTAGGGCACATTGCGTTGGTTTCTCCAAAGCCAGCTATCGCCGGTAGGTCGCAAAAAAGCTCCTACCGGCGAGAACTGGCCATGGGAAACCCCTGGACCCCGCTATTCGCCTTTGGGGCTCATAGCTTTTCAGACATTTTTAAATCTTAAAACTTATGGAAAATCAAAATAAAAAAGGAAGACCGGCCAAGTCCAAAGACAAGGTCAAACTCAAAAGCTTTAGTGTCTGGGCGACAGAAGCCCAGCGCGCTCAGATCAATGAGCTCGTAAAAAAAAGTGAAATGTCTGCCAGTAAGTTCTTTCTGACACTGGCGCTGGATACACCATTGAAGCTGCCTCAAAGAAAAACACTTCCCGCTTCAATAGCGGAGCTGATCCGTATGCTAAAGCAGCATGCAGGTATGCTTGCGCTTGTAGCTACAAAGACAAAAGACCAGCATATGCAGTCCGAGAACTGGCGTGTGAGCAGTCAGTCTGTCAAGTACATGGCTGATCTTATCATGCTTTGGATCTATGAGGATTTTCAGATCCGTAGTGTGCATAAGACTTTATCAGATATCCATGACTGGATGAAAGAGCTGTACTCATATCAAAGCGCTGCTTTGCCGGAAAGTGAAAGCAAAGGCCAGCTGCTAGAGAAGACATCGGTCTTGTATCATGCCAGCGCGCAGCTGCTTGAAAAATATCAGAAGCATTATCAGACTGAGCAGACGCCTGATTTGATTCCGGCCTTTGCCCAGGCTGAAGGCGGCGGAGATATTCATGATCTGATCGAAAGAACACTGGATCAGATCGTAAACAGAAGAAGACGATGATCGGGAAAGCAGGGCTGGGCAGCTTTCCAAAAGGGATTTTGGAATACTGCTACTACGAAAAAGAGCTGACCGAAAAGCAAAGACACAAACTGACATTGGAAGACGTCAGAGGAGAACTGATCTATGTGCAGCATCTGGCAGTGAAGCTGCAAGCAGACAAGCGGCTTGATCTGAATTATCTGGCCAGTCAGTTTCTTGATCAAAGAGATATGAACAGAAGACTTACCAAATTCATGTGGCATCAGTCATTTAGTTTTCCGCCCGGTGAGAATCCGACAGATGAGCAGATTACTGATATCGCAAGAGAGTTTGCCAAAGACTTTGGGTTTGTAGACAACCAGATGCTTGTTTTTAGACATACAGATACCGAGCATCCTCACTTTCATTTGGTAGGAAACCGGCTGAATTATAACGGGAAGAATACAGCAGACCATTTTAATAATTTTCCAAAGACCGGACAGTTTTGCCGGAAGATGGAGCTTCAGCTGGGACTCTCCATCACGCCTCAGATGAATATCTTGCAGGAAAATCAGAAGCGGCAGACTGTCGACAAGCGGCGTCTCACGCTAAAATCTTTGATAGATGATCTTCTTTTTAAGACCGGATCAATGGATCAGTTTAAAGAACAGATGCTGAAGGCCGGATACAAGACCTACACCGGCCGGGGTATCGCGTTTTTTGATCCGAAAAGTAAGATGAAGGTGAAAGGCTCCGATCTGGGAAGAGAGTACTCCCTTTCGAATTTAGAGAAGCGGATCGGCGTGCAGTCTGAATTGACTTTGAAGCAAGAGTTGGTGCAGGAAAAAAGACGAAGTAGAGGGAAGCGTATGGGTTTTTAACTGATCATCTATTCATTATTCCCCTGCTGTGCTTTTAAAAACAGAAGACAATACCGGCTGGCTAGCACCAGCCGGTATTTCTTAAAGGTCATGTCTGCCCAGAAGAGCTACAAGCAAAACCCAGTTGTATATGTCTGAGTGTCCCAGATCATTTAATCAGGCCACCAAGACCTGATCCTGCGGCTGTACAAGCAGCCTCGTTTAGATTTTCATTTTATTTCTCTAGCCTACCTCAAAGGAATTCCCCTCCCCAAAGCAGTGCTGAGCACCTAGCAGCTTCATATTTTTTCTCACAACCTCTCCGTGTTCTCAGAGCGAGGATTGGGAGAAAAAATATTATTGGGGGGGAACCACGTCAGAAAGCGGCGGGCTTGCATTTTGCTTCGCCAGATAATTCCAGACTACTATTCCTTATTCAACCAGTACCGCAATGCCGACCTTATCAGCTTTGCGCTCTATTTTTTCCTTTAGCCCGTAATACCCCCAGTTCCGTAGCAAGAATGGATCCTTGCCTGCCTGCTCTTCTTTTTCTGTCTGATCAACCAGCAGCAAAGTTGCTGCTTTGTTCTTCACGCACAGATCGATCAAACGCTTACTATATACGTGCTGCTTTTGATTCACGTAACTCCGCTCTGAAGCCTGAAGGTTTGCGATCGTGTTTTGCCGGATGCGTTTCTTTGATGCCTTATTCATAAATGCCGTCGCCCTTTGCTTTCTTTGAATTGCAGCCTGGATCGCGAGTCTTTTGTACAAATACTCGTCTTTGTTTCCGATCTCATAGGTAGCTTTACCGATTGTGACAGTCAGCGGCACATCCAGTGAAAGGTTAGCTTCAGCGATGATGTTCTCATCTAATTGCTGAGGCTCATTCTCTTTCTCAAAAATAGCCAGCATAAAAATCTTTCTTTTATCCATCACAAGTGAGCTCGTGCATAACTTAATCTCGCCGCCAGCCAGTTTTTGTAGCACTGCCCTTTTATCATAGATATCCCTTCCCAGGTAAGTCTTGAACGGGATATCAAACAGCGTGAAATAGAAGATTTTCCTTTCCGGGCAGCTTCTGAGATTTTTGACATCAGTGCCCTTGAACGGGACAGGAATCTCTTTTTTAAAGGAAGATAAAGACCTTTCACCTGAAAGATAAAGCGGTTTGTTTTTACCAAACTGACCCGTCAGAGTGCTATTCAAAGAGCTCATGATATGCATCGGAATCTGGCCTTTGTAATTACGCGCCAGGATCTGATAGGTGGTATTCATCTTTGAAGTGCACAGCAGTCCGTCCGGATCTTTACTGATATCTGCGAGTTTCAGCTTTGTCTGATCGCTTAGATAAATAAGCTCCCGGATCTGCTGCTGCACGTAATGGTGGGTGTAGATCTGATTAGCCGCTTTAAAACAGATGTATCTCCATTTGTATAGCGTATCAAGCACCTGACCTTTGTATTCAAAGTCCTGAGAATCGACAATCAACCGGATTTTGCGTGTGTAAAATGTCTTTTTCATCGCCGGGTTGGTTTAGATAAGTTAAATTATTTGCGGCCTTGCTTCCAGTGCGTTTTTACAAGCTGGTGGGCTTGTATATAATGCTGCTGCACCTGGTTCTGACACCAGCCCAACTGACTAGCAATTCCTGCAAAGGACATTTTCTGTTCTTGTCTGAGCGCATAGACTGTAGCCTGAGGCTGGCTCAGGATATGACTGTATGGGTAATCTTTG
>DASYHR010001033.1:0-2383 GCA_035998385.1 Dyadobacter sp.
ATCAAAACAATTACTCCCTGATAATCATATCAAATCACCATACCCTGTCTGACAACAGATACACGATACATGCATATTGAAGAGAAAAACCCGGTATCCCCTACGGTGGACTGGGTTTTACAAATCGTAAGCAAGTGGGAGAAGTATCAAAGTCCGGATCAACCTTTTTTTAATATGTTGGCGATTGCTATAAAACGTTCTGTGTTGCTGGTGTTCGTTGCTGGTTCGACCCTTGCTTACAGCCAGACTAACCGTGTACAGAAACTCTGGTATGACAAACCGTCCGGCAAAACCTGGGAAAATGCTTTGCCTGTGGGCAATGGTAGGTTAGGAGGGATGGTCTACGGTAACGTAGTGGATGAAACTATTCAACTCAATGAGCACACACTTTGGTCAGGCGGACCAAACAGAAATGACAATCCGGATGCTTTGGCAGCTTTGCCGCAAGTCCGGCAGTTGATTTTTGATGGAAAGCAAAAGGAAGCTGAAAAGCTGGCCAATCAAGCCATTATTACAAAAACGTCTCATGGACAAATGTTTCAGCCTCTCGGTGAATTACGTTTAAACTTTGCAGGACATGAAAGTTTTACTGACTACTACCGCGAGCTGGACATCGAACGTGCTGTGGCAACAACAACCTACCAGGTAAATGGCGTTACATACAAAAGAGAGGTATTGGCATCTTTCCCGGATCGGGTGATCGTGATCAGATTGACGGCCAACAAGGCCGGAAGCCTGTCTTTCGGAGCTTCGTTTGCTTCGCAACACGCTACAAAAGTGGTCAAAACGACTTCCTTAAAAGACCTGACGATTGCGGGAAACAGTTCGGATCACGAGGGTATAAAAAGTGCGGTCCGGTTCAAAGGTATTATACGTATTAAAACCGAAGGCGGTACTGTATCGGCAAGTGATACATCGCTTCAGGTCAAAAATGCCAACGCTGCGACAATTTATATTTCGATCGCGACCAATTTTAAAAACTACAAAGATGTAAGCGGCGACGAGAACGTACTGGCTGCCTCATATCTCGATAAAGCTTCTGTAAAATCCTACCAGGCGATTCTGACTCCCCATATTGCAGCTTATCAAAAGTACTTTAACAGGGTGCGTTTTGATTTGGGTAAAACCGATCAGGGCAAATTGCCGACAGATGAGCGACTCAGGAATTTTCGCAATGTGAATGATCCTGAACTAGTAACGCTTTATTACCAATACGGTCGCTACCTGTTGATTTCCAGTTCCCAGCCCGGCGGGCAGCCTGCCAACTTACAGGGTATATGGAATAACAAAATGAGGCCGCCTTGGGACAGTAAATATACCATCAACATCAATGCGCAGATGAATTACTGGCCTGCGGAGAGGACAAACCTGAGCGAATTGCACGAGCCATTTTTGAAAATGGTAGAGGAATTATCCGAAACCGGAAAGGAGACTGCCAGGACCATGTACGGAGCCAGGGGCTGGATGGCGCACCACAATACGGATATCTGGCGTGCAACCGGTGCGATAGACGGTGCTTTCTGGGGAATGTGGATCGCAGGTGGAGGCTGGACAAGCCAGCACCTTTGGCAGCACTACTTGTATCACGGCGATAAAGCCTATCTGGCAAAAGTGTATCCTGTCCTAAAGGGAGCCGCAACCTTTTATGCTGATTTCCTGATTGAGCACCCGAAATACAATTGGCTTGTTGTGAATCCTGGAAGTTCTCCTGAAAACGCACCAGCTGCTCATGAAGGATCATCGCTCGATGCGGGTACAACTATGGATAATCAGATTGCCTTCGATGTGTTTACAAGCGCGATTCGCGCAGCGGAAATACTAAACAAGGATGCAGCTTTTGCTGATACACTTCGCGCGAAAAGAAAACGCCTGCCACCTATGCATGTAGGTCAGCATGGACAATTGCAGGAATGGCTGGACGACGTAGATGATCCGAACGATCACCACAGGCATGTTTCGCATTTGTACGGTTTATTTCCTTCTGATCAGATCTCGGCATACAGAACACCCGAATTATTTGCGGCATCCCGTACAACCCTGTTGCATCGTGGTGATGTTTCAACAGGATGGAGCATGGGATGGAAAGTGAACTGGTGGGCAAGGTTGCAGGATGGTAATCATGCTTTTACATTAATCAAAAACCAACTTTCCCCATTGGGAACATCAAAGGAAGGAGGAGGAACATACAACAACCTTTTTGATGCACATCCTCCATTTCAGATTGACGGCAATTTCGGATGTACCTCGGGTATTACCGAAATGCTGATGCAAAGTGCGGATGGTGCGGTTCACTTACTTCCGGCTCTTCCCGATGTCTGGCAGACAGGTCGCATCAGCGGTTTACTGGCTCAAGGTGGCTTTGAGTTGGCTGATATACAGTGGA
>DASYHR010000062.1:0-4100 GCA_035998385.1 Dyadobacter sp.
CGGATATGATTCTTTTATATAGTTCTGATTGTTCCGGCTTTCCGGGGAAAATAGCGACTCCATTTCCTTCTTTCAACTTCGCAAATGCACTTTCAGCCACATCCAGTCGCAAACCAGCTTCACGTTTATTAGCATCGGGTCCATGGCAGGCAAAACATTTGTCAGACAAAATAGGCCTGACATCGAAATTGTAACTGATAGCGTCTGAAGTAGATCCCTCCTTTAACGTATTTTTTTGATAGCAGGAACCGAACATGATTCCGGAGATCAATATAATTGCACTTGCAATGAGAATCTGTTTGGCCATAAATCAGAAACGAACGAGTTAAATTTATTCTTTCAATATTTATAAAAACAAATGTCTGAACTATTTTCCTGTAACGCTAAGGTAATTTATAAAAAATTTTAATAAATATAAGAATATTACATTTTCGTATTTTCATATAGCACTTTCCTGCAAAGTAGAGATAACGTATCCTGATGATATCCATCAATAGAAAATACGTTACTTGCGTTACAAATACGGATTGCTTCCGGCTAATTTTCATTAACCCATACGAGCTACACAATGGAAACTGCTTCATCAAAACAGCTGCAAACACTTGATACAGTCCTGGAAGGGCTTATGCGCCGATACGCTGAACGTGTACCGGATGTAAAAACGATCACGACCGCCATGGTGCATGCGGGTATGATCTCTGACATAAATGAGATTGAGAACGATCACATCGCATTCCGCACGATGGGCGTTACGAAACTGGGTGTAAAGTCGTTTGAAAAAATATTTCTTCATTACGGTTACGAGAAAAAGGATCATTATTGTTTTGAAGGGAAAAAACTGGATGCCTGGTGGTATAGCCCGCCCAGGGAAACAGATCCACGTATTTTTGTAAGTGAATTGAGAGTAGGTGATTTGTCAGAAGAAAGCCAGCGGATTATAAAAAGCTATACGGACGAGGTCATTACCGACCCGGCAGACAGCCTTGATCTTGACAATGGGCATGAGGTGGACAACTTCCTTCACAAACCACTTTGGAGAACGCCATCTTTGGCCGATTACCAAACACTTTTAAAGGAAAGTGAATATGCTGCCTGGGTGATTTACAACCGTTATTATCTGAATCATTTCACGATCAGTGTGCATAATCTGCCTGAAGGATATAATACAGTTGCTAACTTCAATCAGTTTTTGGAAAGTATCGGTATAAAACTAAATACCTCAGGAGGAAAAATTAAAACCAGCCCGGACGGTGGATTGATCCAAAGTTCGACGGTCGCTGAGATGATAGATGCTGAATTCGCCAACGCTGAAACCATGTCTATTTCCGGATCCTACGTCGAATTTGCAGAACGGAAGGTTCTACCGGAATTCAGTGATCTGCCAGGCGATAAGATTTTAAGAAAGCATCGCCGCGACGGATTCGAAGCTGCTAACGCCGACAAGATCTTCGAAAGTACGTACACGACGCAGACTTTGAGATAATGGTAATGTTTCGGAGTTTATTGAGGCATTAAAAAATATTTCCCGAAAAGAACATGTATCCAAAACCATTGAATCAGTTTGGCACGAAACATATTATAGAAGGAATATTACAGTAACCAAATGACCGTAACCCTCAGATTACTACCGTTTAATTTTTTGACCAACAATCAAAAATTCCTAAATTAGTAACAGGATATCCTAAACAGAGCATTGCATAAATAAGATAAAAGAGTTTGAAAGAGTCATTTTAACAACCGATTTGGCGGAGTCGGGACTTAAAAGTGGTGATATTGGAAACGTAATTACTTTTTACAACGACTGAGAGGGCTATGAAGTTGATTTCATGACATTTGATGCTACAAGGGTTGCAGTTGAAATCCTACCGCAAACCAGATAAGAAAGGCATCTTTTCATGAAATACCACATGTCAGAGAAATGATTGGTTAAAAATTCGGGTATATAAAAGTTAGGTAGCGAATACGTTTTATCCAGCCTGTAATCAGATAAAAAAATGGTCATTACAATAAAAAAGGATGCTCCTGCATCAGAGATAAAAAAAGCAATGGAAACCCTAGCCGAAGAAAGGGCTAAAAGAAAAGGATTTGACGCGAAAAAATATGCAGGTAAAATCAAATTTCCGATAGATGGTCTCACCTATCAAAAACAAATAAGAAATGAATGGGAATAGGGTTCTGGCTGATACAAATACACTTATTTATTTTTTCAACAATCATCCAAAGGCATTAAAAGCCTTGGATGACAATGAGATATTTGTTTCGGCTATCACTGAAATTGAGCTGTTGAGCTTTCACGGCTTAGATACCGACAGCATCAATGCAATCAAAGAATTTTTAAAAGATTGTTCAGTAATCGAAATAATCCCAAAAATACGAGACTTGACCATAAACCTGAAAAGGATTAAGAAAATCAAACTTCCTGATGCGATTGTCGCTGCTACCGCTCAATTTCTGAAAGTTTAGCTAGTTACATTCGACAAAGACTTTGCGACAGTGCCCGACCTGGATGTCATTCTTCTCGAGTTTTGAATTCCTCACTCATTCACCAGAAAATAAACAACACGTACAGCATTCCCTACACTTTTATCATTCTTTTCTGAAACCACGCTCAACTTCAAGGTATGTTTGCCCGATGAAAGTTCGTCTGCCAGCATCAAATACCATGGCAAATGCAACTGCGTGCTCCATGCTGTGAACAAATCCAAAGTTTGAGATTTTTTACCATCAATGGAATAAGATATTTTTCCTGCGTCGGGTCCTGAGATGATAGCAATCCCCACTGCTCGTCCTTTAAAATCTAACTCAAGCGAAGAACCCACGGTTTCACTTACCAACATGGGCACATTCACAAATCCGTCACGTGTTGCTATTTTCTCTTTAGGTTTCCAATTGGGGTCAAGTGAAAATCCATTTAACTTTCTAGCCTCTGTGATAGAATGATAACCTGCCTTTTCATAGGAGAATTTATTAAGCGCTACGGGGAGTTTACCAGGACTGACAACACTTTCAGGTTCTATCTTCAGCAGTTCCTTAATGGTTTGGAAATATACTTCCTGCCCATAAGGTGATGGATGTAAATCCTTAAAATCAAACTTCCAGCTGAACTCCCCGGCTTTAATTCGATCATATACCTCCTTTGCGAGATTGATATACGATGCTCCGTAATGCTTGGCAACCCTCTGATGAACTGCAACTTCTATCGGTACTTTTCCTGCGTCATAGTCTGCATTCTTATGAGGTTCTGCAAAAGCCATCATGACCACGTTAGCCATCGGATTATGCGTATACATTTGTCTTAAAATTCCATCTAATGCCCGGATCTGTGCTTTTTCGCTAAAGCCGTTGCCACGATCATTCACAGCAGCTTCAACAAACAGCAGGTCAGGGGTTCCTTTCGACAAAACATCTTTTGAAAAACGAAATGCATGTGGCGTACTTCCCAAAGATGGAATTCCTGCAGTTATAAAGTTAAAATCAGTATCAGGGAAACGTTCTTTCAAATATTGGGAAGTTTTATCCCGCCAACCCGGATTGTGTGTGATAGATCCTCCTAAAAAAGCAACAGTACCTCTCTTTGTTGTTCTGAATTTTTGATACGCATTGAATAAGCCATTGTTTACTTCAATATAAGGCCGGTGCCCCAGTGGCTTTGCCGGCGGAACACTATTCTCGTAAATAAAACTGGCGGAATATTCAGGGTGCTCTATTGGGAAATGATGTCCCTCTAATGTCTGTTCTCCTCTGGTCATCGGATAAACACTCACCGGTCCTCCGAGTTTCAAATAATTTCGAACTAGAATATCC
The DNA here is from genome assembly GCA_035998385.1 of Dyadobacter sp. GTDB lineage: Bacteria > Bacteroidota > Bacteroidia > Cytophagales > Spirosomataceae > Dyadobacter. Next base: position 3,805 of record DASYHR010000062.1, read on the forward strand.
GAATTTTCCGAAGCTGGAACCAGCTTGTCATTCAAACCGATGACATGTAGTATCGGCACCTTATATGCAGCCAGACCTGCCAGATCATTGATTGGAATATCTTTAAAATCACCTGCTTCGTTTTCGGTAAGCCCAAATAGCTTCAGCCACAACGCCCAATCTTTCGCCGATCCCGATCCTGCACCCTTGCCCCCGGGCCAGCTACCCGGATCACAAACGGGTGCTTCCGCATAGATGCAGCTCACTTTATCCGGGTTACGTTTTGCCCAGCCATACACATATAATCCTCCGCGGCT
>DASYHR010000192.1:0-4455 GCA_035998385.1 Dyadobacter sp.
CTGCATGTACTTCCAATGCAGCAACTGGCGCAGTCGAAACTAGCGGCGGCAGACGCGATCAGACTTATTTTCGGTGAAGGAACCAGTAAAATCGTCACAATATTTCTGATGGTTTCTATATTAGGCATTGTGAACGCCCAGTTGTTGTTCAATCCAAGGGTGCTGTACTCCATGAGCCGCGACGGATTGTTTCTCAAAGGCGGGACAAAAGTCAACAAGGGCGGCACACCCTCACAAGCCATGCTCATCACCTCCTGCATCGCAATCGGACTTATACTTACCGGCAAGGAAACCTGCGAAAAGCTGTCGGATATTGCCACATTTTTCTTTGTCTTAGGGTATGTATCAGGTTTTGCTTCCCTGCTCGCACTCCGCAAAAAAGAGCCTGGTTTGCCACGCCCCTGGAAAGTACCTGCCTATCCGGTTTTGCCGATCATCATGCTCATTGTTTCAATGGCATTTCTGGTAAGCGCCGTGGTCCAGGACTTTTCAAGCAGCCAGTTTGCATTGTTGTTTCTGATCATCAGCTATCCGTTGTATCTGCTGGTTAGAAAATGGAACCGATAGTAGAAATAATTCACTATTTTGGCTGATACAAACAATCCATTTGATTGAAAGCCATGATTCATAAACGATTAGCACATCTCATACTGATTCTGTGTGCAGGTACAGTTTTACTGGCATTCAGGTATGCCGACGAGGATTTTACTAAACTAATCACCGCACGTCTTCAGAAATTCCGGTCTGTATATACCCAGGAGAAAGCATATCTGCATCTCGACAAGCCCTATTATTCTGTAGGAGATACGTTATGGTTCAAAAGTTATCTGGTCGAGGGATCGACACATCAAGCTGACATTGCTACTACGCTTCTGTATGTTGATCTGGTTGAGGAGCGGACGGGTAAAAATGTGGCGTTGAGAAGAGTTCAATTGGACGGAGGAACGGGGCACGGAGATATTGTGCTGGCAGCTCCCCTGCCCCATGGCGCCTACACGATCCGGGCTTATACCAACTGGATGCGCAATTTTTCCGAAGATTATTTCTTTCAAAAAAGCATTTACATATTTGATCAGAATATCGCTGAAAGTCCTGTGACTGGCCTGGCATTGGATGCGCAATTTTTTCCTGAAGGCGGCCAGCTTTTGACTGGTATTACCGGTCGTGTAGGTTTTAAGGCCGTTGGTTCTGATGGTTTGGGAAAAATTGTCAGTGGATTCGTGGCAAATCAGCAAAAGGATACGATTGTTTCTTTCAAAAGCGCATCTCAGGGTTTGGGGCATTTTCAATTTACACCTGAAAAGGGAGAAAAATATACCGCATTTGTTAAAGGTGAAAACGGTGATTTGAAGTCTTTCACGCTGCCTGTGGCTTCTGAGCAAGGTTATTCGCTGATGGTTGATAATGTTTCAAATCCGAAGTCCATGCGCGTGCTGATCTATCATAATTTTCAGGATGGAAAAGAAAGGAATGTACATGTGGTGGGTCACACCCGTGGCATTGTCACTTTCGTAGCCAAAGGAAAAGTGAGCAGCCGGAACCTGAGAATGAATATTGACAAAAAAGATCTACCGGAAGGAATCACACACCTCACACTTTTTGACGAACAGAGCAGGCCTGTTTCTGAACGCCTGGTTTTCGTAGACCACGGCAACAGGCTTCGCGTGGCGATTACTCCTGACAAAAAAACGTATCGTACGAGAGAAAAAACGGAGTTGTCGGTGATGGTGACAGATACTTCGGGAAAGCCTGTGGAAGCAAGTCTATCGTTGTCAGTAACAGATGCAGGCCAGATAGCCGCTCAGCGCTATGAGGAGGACATTAGTTCTTATCTGTTACTCACATCGGATCTCAAAGGTCGTGTAGAAAAACCGGGCTACTACTTTGATCCTGAAAATTCAGAAAGAAAAACAGCGCTGGATCAGCTCATGATGACGCAAGGGTGGCGAAGGTTCAGCTGGCAGGATGTGTTGAAAGATTCGTTGCCTGCGCCTCAGAAATATGTTGAGCAAGGTATTACACTCGCAGGAAAGGTCAAACGCGGGAATCGGCCAGTTACAGAAAAGGTTCTTTTTTCGCTCTACCTGCAAAACGACAGTGTCAAAACCATGCTTTCCGGAGAGTCTGCAGAGAATGGATCTTTTGCAATTCACAATATGGTTTTTACAGATTCTTTGACAGCTCGGTTGCAGGGAATGAATAAAAAGGGAAATCAAGACCTAACTTTCCTGGAGGATCTCTTTCAGCCCCCTCCATTTACCATTTTAAAGGTCCCTTACTATCCTGTTACTGTAGAAGCAGAGCAGCTGCAGGCATACCTCAAACGTACTGAAGAATACCAGGAAATCGTCAGAACGATCAGAGCCAACCGCGAAAAATTACTCAACGAGGTAACGGTTAAAGCCAAGCGTGAAGCGGAAAGAGATTCCAGAAAATTATACAGCAATGCAGATGCTACGATCAAAATGACTCCTCAACTGGCCTCATCTGCATTTACGGTACTGGATGTACTGGCAGGAAGGGTGGCCGGCGTACAGGTATCGGGTAGCGGCATGAATGCCAGGGTATCAGTCAGAGGTAGCCAGGGAGAGCCTCAGTTTTTGCTCGACGGAATGCCGGTTGAGAAGGATTTTATCACTTCCATCGCCATTAATGATGTTGAATCCATCGATGTCCTGAAAGGGCCTTCCGCGGCGATATATGGTAGTCGCGGAGGAAATGGTGTGATTGCGATTTATACGAAAAGAGGTAATTCCAATTATGACTACTCAGAAGAAATCGTGCCGGGTGTATTGGTCACAAAAATCGCTGGCTTCAATACGCCAAGGCAGTTTTATATGCCAAAATATGACAAGACACGACAGGAAGATGCCCGCCCTGATTTCAGGTCGACTGTTTTTTGGGCGCCAATGGTCAGAACGGACAAGGATGGAAAGGCAAAACTTGTTTTTTATAATACAGATGCGGTATCTGTCATGAATATCCGTACAGAGGTGCTAGGCGAAGATGGAAGAAGCGGAACAGCGCGGCAAAGCTATTCTGTTCAATAACAAACCCTAAAATAAGAATAGGGCAACTTTGTCGTTACTATTCTTGTTTATACCAGCATATCTCCTGACAAAAAGAACAAAAAAGAATAACTTTGCTTTTTACCACCAAACGCCCGGTTTGGCTCGCAATCAGATGGGCATCATGACAAGATATGAGGACCAGACCCTTTAAAATATTCTTCCTGATCGGCTTCGTGCTGGTCGTTCATGCAGGGCAGATCGCGAGCGCGCAGAACAAAACTGGTGGCGAACAAACACAACCGGATTCGTTGGATGTGCCGGATCAGCATCTGAAAGATGAATCGCTGGCCATAGAGGGCATGAAGTTTCTTATGAGAGACGAACCGGCAAAGGCGTTGCCATTTTTTGAAAAGCTGATCGAAAAAACACCTGGTAAAGCTGCCAGTCACTATATGTTGGCACGTACGCTGATAAAACTGGACAAGGCAGACGATGCCATTATAGCTTCCCGCAAAGCATACGACCTCGACAAAAACAATATTTTTTACGCCCAGCAACTGGGTGAGCTGCTTGCAAAGAAAAGAAAGTATGCGGATGCAGCTCAGATATATCAGACTCTCGTTGCAAGGAACCCCGACAATATTCAATACGGTATCGAACTTGCGGCCATTTACGTTTTTAATGATCAGTATGACAAGGCCATTGTGACGTACGATAACCTTGAAAAATCAATAGGTGTTACCGAAGAAATTATCCATCAGAAGCAACAACTTTATTTACGGCAAAATAAGCTGGATAAAGCGCTCGCAGAAGCAAAAAAGCTGATCACCGCGGAACCCGGCGAAGTAAGTGACCGGATAGAACTGGCAGAAATGCTGATCGCCAACGACCGTACCAACGAGGCGGTATTACCCCTGGAAGAGGCATTGAAGATTAATCCTGATGAAGCCCAGGCGCATGTATTGCTGGCTGATATTTATCGTAAAAACGGAGACATTGAGAAGTGTAACAGAGAACTGAAGCTGGTATTTGCCAATCCGAATCTGGAGGCAGAGCCTAAAATCCGCGTGTTGTCAGGATATGTTAAAATGCTGAAAACGGATGCGGAATTTCAGGATGCTGTAGTGCTGGCCAGGCAGTTGGCTGATACGCACCCGAAAGACGCGAAGGCAATGATTATCTATGCTGATCAGCTGATGCGTATTGGCAAGAAGGTCGAAGCCCGTGATTTGTACGCAAAAGCGGCCCGTCTGGATGGTTCTACTTTTGAAGTCTGGGGCGCGTTATTGCAACTGGATGGAGAATTAAATCAGGTAGACAGCATGCTCGTGCATTCTGAGCTTGCTCTGGAAGTATTTCCCAATCAGGGCCTTTTATGGTATTCCAACGGTACGGCGCATTTGATGAAGAAAGATTTTAATCGCGCCATATCGTCGCTGGAGGA
>DASYHR010000084.1:0-5799 GCA_035998385.1 Dyadobacter sp.
CGGATATGAACCTGCTGAAGGCGAAACCGATGCAGATATGGGACGCCGGAAAACGTTGGAATTTCTTGAAAAGCTCGAAGGCAAAGGGTTTGCCCGGCCAAATCCTAACCCTATGTTTCCCAACCCGCCTGGTCTGCTCCGTTTGGAACCGCATTCAGAAGGTCTTCGTGAACGTATATGGTGGGGAGCAGCCTCGAACGCAACGGCTGTATGGGCAGCGGAAAACGGCATGTATTTACAAAGTTCGACCTTAAAATATGATGAAGGCGGAAAGCCTTTCCATGTGCAGCAGGCTGAGCAAATCAGACTATATAAAGACGCCTGGAAAAAAGCCGGACACTCGCGTGAGCCTAGAGTCTCTGTTAGCAGGTCCATATTCGCGTTGGTCAACGATCAGGATCGCTATTACTTTGGTCAGGAAGCAGAGCGAAGAGATAAGATCGGAATGATTGAACAGGACAAACGGGCGATCTTTGGAAGGAGTTATGCGGCAGAGCCAGACCGCCTGATCAAAGAATTGGCAGAAGACGAAGCGCTTCAGGAAGCGGATACAATTCTCTTGACAATACCTAATACTTTGGGTGTAGAGTATAATGTACATGTGCTGTCGTCAATCCTGGAACACGTTGCGCCGGGATTAGGGTGGCGGTAAGTGGTTTGCGTAGTTGAGTATTTCCCGTAGATCTACACAGGATGATTTCTTCCGAGTTAATTTTTTTTCCGCAGATCTACGCAGATTTAAATCCGCAGATTCTCGCAGATTTTTTCCTGTGTCGATTAGTCCGCTAATTTTTGTTCCGCAGATTTACGCCAATTCATACTCTGCGTAAATCTGCGGTTTTTAAAATCTGCGATAATCTGCGGGGAAATTCTTTTGCGTAAATCTGCGGGAAAATTCTTCTCCATCAATCTGCGGGAAAATATTCTGCACTGATTATTTTAGTTATCTTGGTCCTAAACACTAGCACACATCATGACTGAAAACGAACTCTCTTACACAATACGGGGATGTATTTTTAATGTATACAACAACCTCGGTCCGGGACTCCTCGAGTCGGCCTACGAAGCGGCTCTTACCTATGAATTACGAAAAAAAGGGCTGACAATAGCCAGACAAGTTCCTATACCGATGATTTACGAAGACATCAGGTTAGATGTCGGTTATCGGTTGGATATGTTGGTTGAGAACAAAATCATCATCGAAATTAAATCAGTTGATGTACTATTGAGTGTTCGTCATAAGCAGATCATTACGTATTTGAAATTATCAAAGCTTAAACTGGGCTTGCTGGTCAATTTCAATTGTGATAACATATCTGAGTCTATTTTTAGAAAGGTAAATGGGCTTTAGTATTCGAGGGAGAAAAATTTCACGCAGATTCTTTTTCGTGTTAATTTTCCAGCAGATTTACGCAGATTTGAACCCGCAGATTCCCGCGGATTTTTTCCTGTGTCGATTTGTGATTTAATTTTTCCAGCAGATTTACGCAGATTTGAACCCGCAGATTCCCGCGGATTTTTTTTCGTGTTAATTTTTCCCGCAGATTTACGCAGATTTTAGACCCGCAGATTATCGCAGATTTAGACCCGCAGATTTACGCTAATTCATACTCAGCGATAATCTGCGGTTTTTAAAATCTGCGATAATCTGCGGGAAAATAATCTGCGGGAAAATTTCCCTTCTTAAATCTGCCCGAAAATCATTTCCTCCACTCATCACTCTCCAAGAAATGTGATTAAATTCTTAATATTGTAGTATGGAAGATACAAAATACCGCCCGGTCTCTGAGTTTAACAGCCAGCTGAAACTGAAAGGTTTTAACGTGTTTGCAATTGAAGAGGATAGTAATGCGACCCGCATTTACAGCAGGAAGGATTTTTACAAAATTTGTCTCACAACCGGTAAAAGTAAAATCCATTACGCCGACAGAAGTTTTGAGGCCGACGAGACCGTCCTGTTTTTCGGGAATCCCCACATCCCCTACTCCTGGGAGACTTTGTCCACCACCTACACCGGTTTTACCTGTTTGTTTTCAGAGGAGTTTTTAATGGCTTCCGGAAGAACGGAAAGTCTTCAGCAATCCTTGTTTTTTAAAGTTGGCGGCACCCCTATCCTGAACATATCTGTGGAACAACGGCAATTTCTTAATGTATTGTTTCAGAGAATGATAGAGGAGCAAACCTCGGATTACCCATTGAAGGATGAGTTGATACGGAACTATATCAATTTGATTATTCATGAAGCGCTGAAGTTACGTCCTTCTGAAAACTTCACCCAGCATAAGAACGCGTCTTCCCGTATTACGTCAGTTTTTCTGGAATTGCTGGAGCGCCAGTTTCCCATCGAAAGTGCGGACAGACCTTTACAATTGAAAACGGCTCAGGATTATGCGCAGAATATGAACATGCACGTGAATTACCTGAATCGTGCGGTCAAGCAGGTGACAGGTAAACCTACCACAACCCATATCACTGAAAGAATTGTCGGAGAGGCGAAGGCGCTGCTGCAGCATACAGACTGGAATATTTCTGAAATTGCTTATGCCCTGGGTTTCGAATATCCGACCTATTTTAATAACTTTTTCAAACGGCTCACAGGAACCAATCCAAAAGCTTTACGCACGCACGAGGTTTGAAATTCTTAACAAATGGTTTGATTGTCATAATTTCCCGGAGTACCGGCAGGCTAAATTTGTCTTGGAACAAAATTTCGAACTGTATGATAAATAAAAATCAGGTTTTAAGCTTCACTTTTGGAATTCTCCTTCTGTCGGGATTCATCAGTGAGTCGGTTGCGCAAACGGACGTCAGCAAAGGTATCTTCGAAAAAGGTCAACTCGGTCCTGCCGAAAATTTTACGGGCAAAGCCTGGAACTTGGGGTTGGTACCACAGGACAGTACGTTGACAACCGTAGTAGGAAATGTCTATTTTGAACCGGGTGCACGTTCCAATTGGCATACCCACCCTGCCGGGCAGATACTGGTTATTACAGACGGAGCTGGTTATCATCAAATTAAAGGACAACCTATTCAGAAGCTAAAAAAAGGAGATGTTGTGACTTGCCCGCCCAATGTGCTACATTGGCATGGCGCAAGCCCAAACACCGGTATGCAACAGTTATACATTTTGCCTAATACGGAAAAAGGACTTGTGAAATGGTTGCATCCCGTGACAGACGCAGAGTATGGTGAAAAGAAATAATCTCTGGTATCATTATTGAATACAATTTATCGATCGGCTCACGCGTAAATATCAATTCAGAGACGCGGTAGGAAAGACGTACCGGCTAATACGGTAGCGGGCAGTTTAAAGGCAAAAGTTATAAAAAACCAGATTTAAAAATTCACTTATTAATAACCATGACAGAAACAATAAACACAAAGGCATACGGTACGGAAGCGGCCGAGGCACCGCTGGGTCAACTTGGAATAGAGCGCAGAAAACCAACAGCACACGATGTTGAAATCGATATACTCTTTTGTGGAGTGTGTCACTCAGATGTACACACGGCGAGAAACGAATGGCCTGGCACATTGTACCCGTGTGTTCCGGGGCATGAAATCGTAGGAAGGATTGTAAGCGTAGGCGGTCATGTCAGCAAATTCAAAGTGGGCGATATGGTAGGCGTCGGTTGTATTGTTGACTCTTGTCGCGAGTGCCAGTACTGTAACGACGGACTGGAGCAATTTTGCGAACCTGGTATGATTGGGACCTACAATGCGCCGGACAAACACCTGAACACACACACATTCGGAGGTTATTCTGAACGTATTGTGGTAGACGAAAATTTCGTGTTGCGCGTTCCTGATAATCTGGATCTGGCAGCTACGGCTCCGCTTCTCTGTGCAGGAATCACAACCTATTCACCTTTGAAGCACTGGAATGTGGGTCCGGGTCAAAAAGTGGGTGTGGTGGGGATCGGTGGTTTAGGCCATATGGGTATCAAAATCGCTAAAGCGATGGGTGCAGAAGTGGTCGCTTTCACAACTTCAGAATCAAAATTTGCAGAAGCAAAACGCCTGGGTGCAGACGAAGTTGTATTGTCAAAAGACAAAGAGCAAATGGCTGCTTACCGAGGCAAACTGCATTTTATTCTTGATGCAGTTTCAGCCGAGCACGACATCAATGAATACATTGGTTTGCTTCGTGTGGATGGTTCACTCGCCCTTGTGGGTGCACCGGAAAAACCACTTCCGGTAGCAGCATTCAGCCTGATTATGGGACGTAAGAGTTTTGCAGGTTCTATGATCGGCGGAATCGCCGAAACACAGGAAATGCTTGATTTCTGTGGTGTACATAACATCACAGCAGACATTGAAATGATTGACGTAAAACAAATCAACGAAGCCTACGACCGTATGGTAAAAGGTGATGTGAAATATCGTTTTGTGATTGATATGGCATCGTTGAAGGGAGAGCAATAATTTCGCTTTTTGGCAAAAACAGGAGGTTGGCTCAGTGAATGGGCCAACCTCCTGTTTTTACAGGGAGCGATTTCTCTACTTTGTTCAGAAAGTTTACCTGACAATGACCTAGATGTCAAATTAGCATCATGATCGCAGTATTATATAAGGGATAGCCTCAGATATCATAGTACTCGTTTTCGCCTACGGCCCCTATTGCCTCGATTTCCGCGGCGTATATGAGAATACGGAAGTGTATCGCAAGTTGTTTAAATGACCAGTTTCCTGTTCCATAAGACATTGATGTATCACCAACTCCAGATATGTAAATCTATTATTAGTAATAGCCATCATTACTACTATCGTGACAGATTCCCGATGTTTTTAGGAACTTTAAGCTTAAAGAAACTTTGATAACCGAGCAAGATAAGATTACAAGTTTAGGTAGAAAATTATAAATGTATTGACACGTGGCACGTTTGGGGTTACATTTGTGTTATGATACTAAGTTTCAGACATAAAGGCTTACAGCTTTACGCTACCAGAGGCGACCGTTCGAAGCTACAACAAAGCCACGTTGCGAGGATTAGGCTAATTATTAGCCGTCTCAACAGAGCAACGGAGCACGAGATGATGAACCAGGCAGGGTATTATTTTCATGCCCTGAAAGGCGATTTGAAGGGTTTTTATTCGGTCAGAGTGTCAGGAAACTGGCGTATTATCTTTCGTTTTGAGGGAGAAAATGCCGTAGATGTTGACTATATAGACTATCATTAAATAGAAGGAATAGTATGATTTTATTTGATCCAGCCCATCCAGGTGAACTGATTCGCGAAACGCTTGATGGAATTCATGAGGAAACAGGAAAACGACTTACGGTTGAGCAGGTTGCGACAATATTGGGGACAACGCGTAAAACCCTGTCTGCTATCATCAACGGAAAATCAGCAGTGTCTCCGGAAATGGCAATTCGTTTAGGTGCAGCGTTTCCTAACACGACAGCGGAATTTTGGTTAGGAGTTCAGGAAGATTATAACCTGGCGCAAGCTAGAAAGCGCGTAGATGCCTCTAAAATTCGTGCAATATGGCAGCCAAAGGCATTACAGCCAGCCTAGAGATTTAATAAGCACTAAAAAGCCACTAGGTTATGATGGCGGAAGTAACTTAAAATCATTACGGCGGCCATGCTACGCAGTGAACGGAATGCCAGACTTCGACAGACTCGTTGGCGAAGCCCTAAAATTTGCAGACAGCAATGGCGAAACGCTGGTAATCGTCACCGGAGACCATGAAACCGGCGGACTGACTTTACTCGACGGAAATCTGAAAACCGGTTATGTAGACGGGCATTTCAGCACGGACGATCATACCGGCATCATAGTACCCGTTTTCGCT
>DASYHR010000097.1:0-4880 GCA_035998385.1 Dyadobacter sp.
GCCATTGCCGCTGTAAGTTCGGTATATGATCAGATGAATACCGCCGAACTATACAATCAGGTGATTTGGATCATTCAGGATCAGGCTACTGATGACTCAGAATGGGGAGGCGGGCGCTCTACATCCAATCAGGCCAAAAATGACCTCGATAAATATACATTTACCCCTGCTACCAGCACATTTCAGTCTACATGGAGCACCCTGTATAGAGGAATCAATCGCGCCAATGCAGCGATAGAGCGTATTCCCGGGATTACGATGGATCCTGCATTGCAAGCCCGTCTGATAGCCGAGGCCAAATTCATGAGAGCATTTTATTATTTTACGTTAGTCCGGTTTTTTGGTGATGTTCCTCTGACACTGAAAGAAACTATATCACTTACTGATCTGCAAATTGCACGAGCACCTATTGGGGAGGTTTATGCGCAGATAATAAAAGATTTCGCTGAAGCAGAAGCTATACTGCCAACAACCTATTCGGGTGGTGATCGCGGGCGCGCTACAAAGGGAGCCGCCACGGCGTTTCTGGCGAAAGTGTACCTGACTCGTCAGGATTGGCCCAACGCTGCTGCGAAAGCAAAGCAGGTGATTGATTCCGGGTTGTATGATCTTTGGGCTACCTTCCCGGAAGTATTTACTATCGCTAATAAAAATGGGAAGGAAGCCATATTTGAAGTGCAGGCACTCGGAGGTGGATTCAATGAAGGTAGCTGGATGCAGGGCTATATGCGACCTAATTTCGATCGGGTAAATAATGTTACGGGGTTTGGCGACGATCCCGTTACCAAAAACCTATATGAAACTTACACTGCTGCGGACAAGAGAAGGGATGTGACGATACGTGTTTATTCTTCTACAACAACTCCTGCAGCTCCTGCTAGTGTAGATTTTCCGGGATATGTTTACAAATACCTTGACCCAAGTGCGACGGCGAACGGTGAGGGGAGTAATAACTTTCCTGTGATCCGGTATGCAGATGTGCTTCTGATGTATGCAGAGGCATTGAATGAGCAGGCAGCTGGAAACGCAGAAGCATTCGCTGCTGTAAACAGAATCCGGACACGGGCCGGGTTAGCTGCACTTCCGACATCACTTAGTCAAACGGCATTCCGTGACGCTATTCTATTGGAAAGGAGACTGGAGCTTGCTTTTGAAGGGCACCGCTGGTATGACCTTGTACGCACCGGGAAATTGGTAGAGGCGATAAAGGCACAAAACCCGACAATTCAGGTAACACAGGATCATTTGCTTTTGCCGATTCCGCAGACCGAGCGCGATGTTAATCCGCAGCTGACACAGAACCCGGGCTATTGATAAAACGGGCGATGTTCAGTATAATCATCACATCACCAGCTTGAATAAAGGCCGGTGATGTGATAGTTCAAAGTCAGCCACAAGAAAATCTAAGCTTAGAGCGGAACAAAATTCTGAATATTAAGATGGCAACACACAGGGATAATGATGATCAACTTGTCTGTATAGTATCGCCGGATGTAGTTTGTATCCAACTAGTTTTTACTAAACCTTTTATCTGAAATGAAGTACAATTTAACTTGTCTGGTTTTTGTGGCGTTGTTAAGCCTTGTTTCCTGTGGCGCAAACGAACAAACCAAAGATTCCTATGAAGCTGATGTGATTGTGTATGGCGGAACTTCTGCGGCAATCACTGCTGCCGTGCAGGTTGTAAAGCAAGGCAAAACAGTATTGGTCGTTTCTCCTGATAAGCACCTCGGAGGACTTTCTTCCGGCGGTTTGGGCTTCACAGATACAGGCGATAAATCGGTGATCGGCGGGTTGGCCAGGGAGTTTTACCACCGCATATACATGCACTACGACAAACCGGAAGCCTGGGAGTGGCAGAAGAAAGAAGATTATGGTAACAAAGGACAGGGAACTCCTGCTATGGATGGAGCGGACCGTACGATGTGGATTTTTGAGCCAAAAGTTGCCGAGAAGGTTTTTGAGGATTTTGTAAAAGAAAATAACCTGAAAATATATCGGGACGAGTGGCTGGATCGTGAAAAAGGTGTTGAGAAGAAGGATGGGCGTATCGTTTCAATCAAAACCCTGAGCGGTAAAACCTTTAAAGGTAAAATGTTTATTGATGCCACGTACGAAGGTGATCTGATGGCTTCGGCAGGAGTGAAGTACCATGTTGGTCGTGAAGCCAACAGTGTATATGATGAAGAGTGGAATGGTATTCAGGCTGGTGTGTTTCAACATAAACATTATTTTCAAAAAGACATAAGTCCTTACAAAATTGAAGGTGATCCAAAGAGCGGACTATTGCCTTATGTCACGGATGAGAAAATCGGCAAAAATGGGGAAGGTGATGATAAAATTCAGGCTTATTGCTTCCGTATGTGTCTGTCATCCAACCCCGATAACCGCATTCCATTCGCAAAACCTGAAGGTTACGACAGGGCTAAATATGAGCTGCTTGCAAGGGTGTATAAAGCTGGCTGGAATGAGACGTTCCAGAAGTATGATCCTATTCCCAATAAAAAAACGGACACCAACAACCACGGTCCTTTTAGCACGGACTTCATAGGTGCTAACTACGACTATCCTGAAGCCTCTTATGAGCGACGTAAAGAGATTATCAGGGAACATGAATTGTATCAAAAAGGGCTCATGTACTATTGGGCCAATGATGAAGCCGTACCGGCAGATGTACGGGCGGAAATGAATAAATGGGGATTACCCAAAGATGAGTTCAAGGATAATGGTGGCTGGCCTCATCAGCTTTACATCCGTGAAGCGCGCCGCATGATCGGCCAGGAGGTAATGACGGAAAATGAAACGCTTGGGAAAAAGGCAGTGAATCAGTCTGTGGGCATGGGCTCCTATTCGCTTGATGCACATAACGCCCAACGTTACGTCAAAGACGATGGATTTGTACAAAACGAGGGCGATATTGGCGTGCATCCCAAAAAACCTTACGGCGTTTCTTACGGATCAATTATCCCAAAAAAGGAAGATTGTGAGAACCTTTTCGTGCCGGTTTGTTTATCCAGCTCGCATATCGCTTTTGGCTCTATTCGTATGGAACCTGTTTTTATGATCCTTGGTCAAAGTGCAGCGTCTGCCGCAATTCTTGCTATTGATAACAAACAGTCGGTACAGGATATCGATTTCAAGGCATTGGAGACACAATTGCTCAAAGATAAACAAAAGCTCGTACTTGAGTAGTGCGCTGTATTTGAGGGTTTTGTGTGATGTTTTTCATGAAATCTGTTAATCAGAAAAATTGGATAGTCACTGTATATGAGGCTGTCCAATTTTTTTAGACATGCGCTAACAAAATTTTAATTGGTTTCCGTTCGGGAATTGAATACGATTAAGAAGCTATTCTTTACTTTTGCCTTCCAAAATTATTGTCATTTTCTATCTCGATCATAATTTCGTGTTTTTGGACTGAGGGAAAACAGTGCTTTTATTTGTCTGTATTAATAAAGTAAAGAATTGAATTTTTATAATTTAAGAATTTGGCTTTGTCCGTTCTGACGGATGACGCAAATTGACTTCTCCCGAATATTATTTTTAATTTTTACACATGACCATTTCTCCTGAACCTCGTTCAAATTTTTCACACCTTTTCAGTGCTCCGGTTATCGTTGCTGCTCTGGGATACTTTGTGGACATTTATGATTTACTTCTTTTCGGTATAGTCCGGATACCCAGTCTGGCTTCTCTCGGACTTTCTGATGCTGAAATTTCGCAAACAGGCGCTAGCATTCTCAACTGGCAAATGGCGGGACTGCTCCTTGGGGGGATTTTGTGGGGAGTTTTGGGAGATAAAAAAGGAAGACTTTCAGTTCTGTTCGGTTCTATCATTACCTACTCATTGGCCAATATTGCCTGTGGTTTTGTACAGGATCCCACGACCTATAAGTTATTACGTTTCATCGCCGGTATTGGTCTGGCAGGTGAACTAGGGGCGGGCATTACACTCGTTTCTGAAATTCTGCCTAAACATTTACGTGCTATTGGTACATCGCTGGTGGCCGGTGTTGGTTTATTGGGGGCTGTAGTTGCCTATTTTACAGTAGAGTTTTTCGACTGGCGTTATGCCTATTTCATTGGCGGCGGCTTGGGTATCTCACTTCTTCTGCTTCGTATCGGTGTTTTTGAATCGGGTATTTTCAAAGATTTAAAAGACCAGAAACATATCCAAAAAGGAAATTTTTTTTCATTATTTACCAAACGTGAGCGACTTATTCGTTATCTGAAATGTATCGGTATTGGTTTGCCAACCTGGTTCGTAATCGGTATACTTGCCACGTTCAGTAATGAGTTTGGAAAAGCCCTGGGAACTGACGAAGCCATTAAGCCCGGATTAGCCATTATGTGGTGTTATGTAGGTTTATCGGCGGGTGATTTTTGCAGTGGTTTTCTAAGTCACTGGCTTGAATCCCGTAAACGAGCCGTTTTTTATATGATGTTGTTTACGTTGGTGTGCAGTATTGTGTATTTTTATGCAGGCATCAGTAAAGCCGATACATTATATATTGTGCTTGTTTTACTTGGATTTGGAATTGGTTACTGGGCAATGTTTGTTACTATTGGTGCAGAGCAGTTCGGGACAAACCTACGGGCGACTGCTGCCACCACAGTTCCAAATATGGTGAGAGGTACCGTGATAGGCATGACAACTTTGTTTTCTTTGTTCAAAGAATCATTTTCAATCATCAATTCAGGAGCGATTGTGGGTGTGATTTGTTTTGTGATCGGGCTGTATTGTATTCAGACTATCCCTGAAACACACGGAAGAGATCTTGACTTTTTGGAAGAATAAAGAGAATTGGCATATAAAAAGAATTATTTAACCCTTAATATCTGAGATTTGTATCTCGGAATTTTAATCAGAAACAAGAAAT
>DASYHR010000122.1:0-3749 GCA_035998385.1 Dyadobacter sp.
CGTACATCGATTAATTGCCCTTGCTGTGATGCAGCAAGTTTACTGGCAAACTCGTCCGTGCTGAGTTGCGTTTGCGCTTCTACAGTCAATGTTGAAAGTGTCAAAAATAGTGCTGCTCTATATGGAATTTTACCGGACATGCTATTGCTGGATAAGTGATCATTAAATGTTTTTAGTTTACGGGCTGTCTCCCAACTACCCGTACAACGATATTATAACGTTGCTTCCTGCAAGTTAAACTTAAAATATGTCGAAAAAGAAAATTTCAGTATTCATACACGACCCGGATGCCTGGCGAGACCTTGTTGCTGCTGACGGTATACCGCGTAATATAGTTTACAGCCATTCTGCTTAATTCCAAGAGTGAACGCTGGAACACAACAGCAAATACGGCTTCTTATGAATAGCTGCCAGTCGTGATAGTTATAAAGGACAGATAAATTCCTTTTGCCTTTATATTCCTCTACCAAACCGCTGAACATTTTGACCAGTTATAAATCTTGGACAGCCGGATTACTTGGCTTACTGTCGCTGTTTTTTCACATAGAAAAAATACAGAAACCGATCCGGGCTAACGATGCTGATTTACGATCTGAAAAGCCTGACTCTACACGCTTCAGTTACAGCACACTTGCTTCAGGATTTGATGAGCCGATGCAAATGGCGATACTCCCTGACTACAGCGTGCTGGTTGCAGAAAGGAAGGGCGCCCTCAGACTCTACAATGCCAGGGATAAAAAATTGAGTACTGTTGCACATCTTAACGTCTTCAGCGGAATAGAGGATGGACTTCTGGGTGTTGCAGCGGATCCGAACTATGAAAATAATAACTGGATCTATCTCTATTATGGATTGGGGGGAGATAAACATGTGAGTGAATTGGCTCGTTTTGTCTACGCAGATGGCAAACTGGATATGACCTCCAAAAAAGTACTGCTGGAAATTCCTACGCAAAGAACGTATTGTTGTCACTCGGCAGGTTATCTGACCTTCGACTCAAAAGGATTGCTGTATCTTTCAACCGGCGACAATACCAATGCGGAAGAAATTGAAGGGCACAACCCAACAGATGAGCGCCCGGGCAGGCAACTATCCGACGGCCAGGCTACATCTGCCAACACGAACGATCTGCGGGGTAAAATACTGAGAATCAAACCTGAGCCCGATGGCTCCTACTCCATTCCTGAGGGAAACCTGTTTGGGGAAAATGACAAGAAGGCCAGGCCGGAAATTTATGTGATGGGCTGCCGCAATCCCTTCCGTATGTCTGTTGACCCCAAAAATGGTTTTGTATACTGGGGAGACGTCGGACCGGATACAGACATCCCGGCCAGGGAAGGAAAACTAAGTTATGACGAAATCAATCAGGCGCGTAAACCTGGATTTTTTGGTTATCCTTATTTTCTGGGAGCGAATGAGGCTTTTCCCAAATATGACTTTGAAACCAAAAAAGAAGGACCGGGAAAAGATCCCGGCAGTCCGATCAATGAGTCACCCAACAATACCGGATTAAAAAATTTACCGCCTTCACAGCCCGCCTTTATCTGGTATGGCAAGGGGCCTTCGCAAACCTGGCCTATGGTGGACAGAGGTGGAGCGAGTGCCATGGCAGGGCCGGTTTATTACACTGATTCATATCCGGATGCGCCCTACAAATTACCTCAGTATTACAATGGCAAATTACTGATATACGACTGGATCAGAAAATGGATGCTGGCCGTCACCATGGACGAAGCCGGAAATTATATTTCGATGGAACCGTTCTTGCCTCAGCTCCATGTTGTAGCTCCAATGGATATGCAGATTGCAAGGGATGGCGCTATTTACATCCTCGCCTACGGAACCAACTGGTTTGCGAAAAATACAGATTCGGGAATTATACGCGTTGAATACAGCGAAGGAAACAGAAAACCAATTGCTGTTTCGGGCATTTCAGAATCGGTTGGTGCAGCCCCTTTGCAAGTGAAGCTGTCAGCAAACGGCTCCAAAGATTTTGATCAGACAGATGTGCTCAAGTATGTCTGGACTATAGGCAACCTGAAATTGAAGGGGCATGATGTGACACATACCTTCACAAAACCCGGCATTTACAATGTAGTGCTTACCGTATAGGATTCTAAGGGAGCCAGCAGTAGTACCACATCACAGGTCAAAGTTGGTAACCAGCCGCCTAAGGTATCAATTACAACGCGTGCTAATCAGAGTTTTTTTTGGGACAACTCTGAGCTTGATTACAAAATAACAGTCACAGACAAAGAGGACAACCCAATTGCCAAAGACCGTTTGAATGTCGCATTCAATTACCTGCCCTTTGGGAAAGACCTGGCCAGCGTGCTCTCGTCGGGAAGTGAAGATCTAAGCCATGCGCAAACAAGAAAGTTATATTTAAGTCTTGATTGTAAGGCATGCCATACCATGGAAACCAGGTCAATCGGCCCCTCCCTGAAAGAAATTGCAACAAAATATGCCGGTAATAAAGGCGCTGTAGCTAAAGTTTCTGACAAAATTATAAAAGGCGGAAGCGGAAACTGGGGCACCTACCCGATGCCTCCCCACCCTGACCTTTCTGCTGATCAGGCAACCGAGATCACAAAATATATTCTGAGCCTTAACGAGAAAAAATCTGTACTCCCCATGCAGGGAAAACTTGTGCTCAGCAATCATATCGGCCAGGGAAACGATGGCGCTTATGTATTACAGGCCTCTTACACCGATGCAGGCACCAAAATAATCCAGCCGATTACCACAAGCAGACATCTGGTACTCCGAAGTCCACAGATTGAGATGGAGGATTATTCAGAGGGAAATGTCGGTGTCGTGATCGCTACATTAAATACCGGATACGTCTCCTATATTTCTAATATCAGACATGGTAAACATGTTCGCTACGACGACATTGACCTGAAAAATATCAGCTCCATACGGCTCTGGGTGCAAAAGCATGGCGCAGGCGGACAAGTGTCTGTACGATCCAATGCCTTGGATGGAATTGAAATCGGCACCGCAATCATTGAAAAAGGTCAGATCAATGATCTGAAAACCGGATGGCAGCAGATTGTAATTCCGTTGAAACCGTCGGCAGGCAAGCAAAATGTGTATCTGGTATTTTCCAATCCAAACTCAGCCGCTCCGATGTTTCATCTGGATAAGATGCTATTCGAGAAAAGGGAGGACTAAAGTGTATTTTGAATAAATACCACGCCTCTTTATAAGTTGGTGTTTAAAGATTGGTCTTTTGCATACTGTAACGTTTTGGCTTCATGCCAATCACATCTTCAAAAACCTTGGTAAAATGCCCCAAATTTGAGAAACCAAGCATGTAGCCTGCCTGCGAAACGGACAATCCCTCATCCCTCAACAGACGGGCGGCTTCGTGCATTCTTACACTTTGAAAATACTGGAATATACTTTTACCAAAAACCTGACTGAACAACTTTTTCAATTTGGTTTCGCTCATCCCTGAGAATTCTGAAAGTTCTGCGATCGACGGCGCTGCTTCAAGGCATTCTAACAACCGCTCTTTCACCTGATAGAGTTTGCCGATATCTGCAATGTTCAAACCGGTCACTTCCTTCTCTCCTCTGGTAACGAGTCCGGCGAGCAACAGGCAGATAAGCTCCTGTGCTTTTAATTTGTAGTAAAACTGCTGAAGTATAAACGGGACCCTGGCAGCCATGATATCGTCAACAACATTCAATAAAGGAGCGAACACAAACTCTTCAAATAACAGTGGTTGTTTGTTTTCCAAA
>DASYHR010000137.1:0-2960 GCA_035998385.1 Dyadobacter sp.
AACGTAAATCTCAGTCTTTCAACACATTTGTAATTCAACTTTTACCAGCTTTACCTACGCAGCGTAATTACCAGCGTATTACGCCATTTGCCAACAACAAGCTTTCGGAGCCGAATAAAGCTTATTTCGATTATGTTGACAGGATTGTAGCTGCCGCGCAGGCCAGAAATCTGGTGGTGGGCATCGTGGTTTCCCGCAAAAGCTGGAATGTCATTTTCGATGCACATAAAGAATCGGACTGGCGCGCTTGGGGCGAATACCTCGGCAAAAGATTCGAGAAATACCCCAACATTATCTGGATTGTGAGCGAAGAGGAATACCAAAGCAGTGCACAATACAAACACATTGCTGAAGGCCTTAGAAGCACCACGCAGCAAAATCTGATTGCATCACTTTCAACCTGCTCCCCCACTGTTCCAATTGACGGATCGCCTAATAAGTCAGATCTCAAATTTGTGATCCCCGATTCCACAGTCACCTATTCAGAGTATGCCAATCTGGCCAACTGGCAGAAGAACTCTGCAGAAGTTTCTTTGCGGCCCTTTCTGATCGCTAATTCTGAGTTCCCGAAAGAAATCACAGATCAGTCCGTATTGATCCGAAATCAGGCGTACCAGTCTGTGATGAGCTCCGCAGCAGGATTTTGTCACATGAGTACGATCAAAAATTTCAACCCAACCTGGAAAGTAAACATCACCCGGGACGGCGCCGAATATATTGATCATTTTGTCAAAATATTGAAAGGTATTCCCTGGGAGTATATGTATCCTGAAACGGAGCAAAAACTCTTACCCGATACTACAGATCAGAAACAGATCGGCATTTTTTCCTTGTCTAACAAGCGGCTTTCAATGTTGTATCTTCCCGAATCCAAGCCGGTACAACTGGATCTGACGACCTTACAGGGAAATACTTTCAGGGCTGTTTGGTATAGTCCGCGTACAGGAAGACGATGGCCCGGCGCGAGCTCTTTACCCAAGTCCGTTACGAGTGTTAATCCACCAGATCCTAAACCCGGCTGGGACTGGATTCTGCTGATAGGCTCTCAGGATTAACCAAAATTCTCCCTAACTTATCAGGAATTTAGTGTTCCCTTTTATTCAGCGAACAGCGCGTGTACAGCATCACGCGTGATTTTCGTTTAAGCCAAAACACCGGTTGTAAACTCAATGATTCTCAAAAGCCTGACCCTCGCTGCCTTTTTCCTGATCAGTATACACCATCAGGTTTTCTCTCAGAAAACACTCTGGGCAAGTAAGGTACTTGGGTATTCATCGGAATACAGGCCGGATCAATATGGCTACGGCTATCGCGCCAAACAGATATTGGGAGAGCCCAACAAACTGCCTGCATTTGGTGACAGCCCGTGTGCATGGACCTCTGCCGATCCTGAAAGCCGTAACGAAGAGTGGATCAAAGTTGGTTTTCCCGAAAGTATCAAACTTGCACAAGTTGCTATCGGAGAAAATTTTAATCCGGGTGCGATCGTGCGCGTTTACGTATACGATGTATCTGGCAAAGAAGTGTTGATTTACAATGGAGATGCTGCCCCGGTCACTGTGCAGGGCCGCATGCTGAATATTTTCCCTGCTCAAAAAGGACTGTCTGTAAATGCAGTAAAAGTAGTACTGCAGCCGGACAAGGTCCGTGGTTTTAATCAGATTGATGCGATCGCAATTTCGGAGCACTCAGAGTTGGTACAGGCTACAATCAATCTTGCGCCTGAGCTTCCTAAAAACCTGGTGAAAGAGAATTTAGGAAAAAATGTAAACAGCAAGGGTATGGAGATCAACCCGGTGATTGCCCCTGACGGCAAGACGTTGTATTTCACAAGAAGTCATCACCCTGAAAACGTACCTCCTATCGACAAACAGGATGTATGGTCATCAACCTTAACAGGAAAAAACCAATGGAGCAAAGCCGTGAATGTGGGCCCTCCGATTAACAATAATGAGAACAATGCTATTGTCAGTATTTCATCCGACGGCAAGACGCTGTATCTGATCAACCATTACCGACCTGACGGAAAGGCTTACTTTGGGCTTTCACAATCTTTCTACACCAAAAATGGCTGGTCTTTTCCACAGGATGTCAAAATGCAGGATTTCTACAGCGAACAAACCGAAATGGATGTAGCAGTATCCCCGCATGGCAATGTTATGGTTCTTTCTTTGCAAAGGAGAGATACTCAGGGCTACAGGGATCTTTACGTATCATTCAAGGAAAAAGATAACGTTTGGTCTGAGCCGCGGCACATGGGCGAGGTAATCAACTCAGCTGATTTTGAAGGAACACCATTCCTTGCTCTGGATAACAAAACACTTTACTTCTCCTCCAACGGGCATAGCGGATTTGGAAGTAATGACATTTTCATGACCAAAAGGCTCGATGACAGCTGGACGAACTGGTCCAAGCCCATGAATCTGGGACCGGTCGTGAATACACCCGGCTGGGATAGCTATTTCAATGTACCTGCTTCGGGCGATTACGCCTATTTTTGCTCAGCAACAAACACGCTGGGATCTTACGATATTTTCAGATTGACATTGCCGGAAGAAATCAAACCGGAACCGGTCGCCATCATTTCAGGAACAGTATTATCAGCGACGACCAATCAGCCGGTTGTTGCGGAAATTTTGGCAGACCTCAAAAAAGATGCACAGACATTTACCTCAGCGAGCTATAACCCTGAAAATGGAGAATACAGAATTGTGCTCCCGGTGAAAGAAACCTATCGCCTGACAGCAAGTGCAAAAGGATATTTCCCTGTTACGGAAGAGGTGGATTTGGTGACTGAAACGGGCTTTCGCACGCTGCAAAGGAACCTGATTTTACAACCCGTTCAAGCCGGACAGCTCATCAGGCTGAACAATACTATGTTCCGGCAAAGCAGCGCTGAGGTAGTCGCATCCTCTTTCACAGAATTGGATCGTATTGTGGCCACCATGACCGACTATCCC
>DASYHR010000223.1:0-2311 GCA_035998385.1 Dyadobacter sp.
GGCTAAAAAAGACGGTAAGAAGGATTATTGAAACCGTATGAAAATGGCAGCACACCGGGGTGAGCTGCCATTTTTAGATTAGATCAGTATATTTCACGATTGGTCTTGTATTTGGCCAGCCTTTTTTTGGATCGGACGATCTTAGAATGAATTTTATTCTTTTCTGCAGGAGTCATAACGTTGTCCGCATTCGCTTTTTCAATGGACAGCTTGATAATTTCCTGCTCCCTCTTCAGTTTGCTATGTTCTAATTCGGTTAACTTGCCTGACTTACGCGCTGCATCAATCTCACCATTCAGTTTACGGAGTTCTGCATTGAAATTCTGTCCATAACTTTCATGAGTAAAAACCAGTAGCATTGAGACAACTATTACCTTCCAATACTTCATCATTCCAAATTTAGGTTGAACATCACTCGTACCCCTTTCCCTTAAGGTCAAGAGCAGCTTCATTTTTCAGAATCGCTATGAAATCCGCGTGAGACATAGGCTGGCTGAACATCGGGAAATCATTTTTGATCGCATTGTCATGTTCTTCCTGGCTCAAAGTAGCACAACAATCCGTTAATGAAATAACGTTATAGCCTTTGTCGTAAGCAGTTCTCATCGTCGATTCTACACAGCAATTTGTTAAATATCCTGCCAGTGCAATATTCTTGATCCCACGACTTCGCAGTACAAAGTCAAGGTTAGTACTTGCAAATCCGCAAAAACTTCTTTTTCCCTCTATTACTATTTCCCCGGGCTCCGGCTTAACCGATTCGGCAAACTCAGTTCCCCAGGTATCCTTCTTAAACGCGCCGTTATCGACCACCCCTTTCATAATGCCATATGGATTTGGGGTGACTTCGTGATAATCATTGGTAAAAGATATAGGAACGTGTATTACGTTTATTCCCGCTTTACGTGCCTCAGCGAGGGTCTCAGCAGTATTTTTGAGCATATTTGTAGTGTCCATAACGCTTTTCACTGCGCCATGAAAAATTCCGCCTTCTGTGGTAAAATCATTCTGAAATTCGATAAGGACAACAGCGGTTTCCCGTGGGGTGAGGCTCATAAATGATGATAGTTTAATGGTATAAGTATTTCTAAATCTAGCGATTCATCAATCAAAAACATACAGTCTCATTGTATTAAGTTGATGATAGTATGTACAGCAGACATCATGTAACCACCAAGTTGTATAATTCGACGCTAAAATGAGGAAAAAATTACACAACTATGCACTCAAAGATTCTTTACGTATACAAGGTAAGATATTGATCCGTAAGTATATACGCGTCAGATCCTTATCAAGATGTGATCAGGTTTAAATTTTATAAATCAAAGCATTACATCAACAAAAACTAAAAAAATGAAAAGGATTACCAAAACGCTCTGCGTGGCAATGATTGCCGTGGGAGTTACCACGGCAAGCCATGCTCAATTTTCTTTGGGTCTTCAGGGAGGTGTTGCTAAATCAAACGTGGAAGATTCAAAAACCATTGGCGGGGGCGGAATTAACTTCCGGGTGTTTGCATCTCCGCATCTGGCGCTGGGAGTTGCCGGCAAAATTTATGCAGACGGCAGTAAGTACACTATTGCAGGCCAAACCATTGAAACCACCGGAGTAGTTATGCCACTAACCGGGACTGTAGATTATTTTATAACCAGAGGCTTCGTAAGGCCTTATATCGGTGGAGACGCAGGAGTTTACTTTTCCGGATATGACGCCAGGCTCAACGGAAATAGCGTATTTGAGTCTGATAAAAATAGTAACTTTGGTGCAGCTCCGAGAGCTGGTCTGGTTTTCGCTTTTGGAAATCTGGGCATTCAGGTTGAAGGTATTTACCATTTTGTCTTTGGTAACAAAAATCACAGCGCTACTACAGGCACAGCCAACAATGTAGACTTTAAGTCAACCTCTAAATTCGGTGGTGTGAACGTCGGTCTTATCTTTGGATTAGGAGGGAAATAGACATTTGTATCAGGTTTTAAATTGAAGATGCTCCTACATCAGGGGCATCTTTTCTTTTTGTCAATCCAAAGAAAGGAGCAAACTTTGCTTCAACAATTACTTTGGGTCAAATTTATGTTAGCCGCGCCTTATAAAGAACAATTACATAGCCATGGTGCATTTTCTGAACAGGTCATTGCTGTTTTGGCTGGTCTTGGATATAGGTTGGTAGCAAATAAAAGTGATTTTGTCTTCCTTCGTATCTATAAAAGTGACTGTAAAGCTCTGACTGTTGCGCTGATTGACCACGACAGCTGGCTGCTGCCAAACGCAAGCTTAAGATACCAGATTGTTTATCAACATGTATCAAAATTGC
>DASYHR010000233.1:0-13564 GCA_035998385.1 Dyadobacter sp.
AACGGCAGAAGACGTATTCCGTGTAGGCCAGCACTACCTCAGACCTTCCAACAGAACCACTGGTACATTTGTGCCGGAAGCGAATCCTGTGAGAGCTGAGATTCCGGCAGCGCCGAATGTTGCGGATCTTGTGAAGGATTACAAGGGTGAAGCAGTCATTGCTGAAGGAGAAGCGTTCGACGCATCGCCTGCCAACATTGAAAAAAGAACTGTACGTACAGAGAAAGCCAATACCATTGAAACTGCTCTTTTGACGAAAAAGACACGTGGAAATGTGGTAACGGCAAAAATTACATTGCGCTATGGTGATGAGAAAAGCCTGGCCAATAAAGCTACGATTTCTGATTTGACGGGCTCGATGCTGGACAAAGGCACCAAGACCAAAACCCGTCAGCAGCTTAAAGATGAATTTGACAGACTCAAAGCTAAGGTAAGTTTCTTCGGAGCAGGAAATCAGGCTGGTGCCAATATTGAAACCACCAGAGAAAACATGCCTGCGGTGATCAAATTGGTTGCGGAAGCATTAAAAACCCCTGCTTTCAATGACAACGAGTTTGAAAAACTGAAACAGGAAGAACTGGCTGGAATAGAGTCACAACGCAGCGAGCCTCAGGCGATTGCATTCAACCAGTACCGTCGTATTACTTCTCCATATCCAAAGAGCGACGTACGTTATGTAGGTACATTTGATGAGGACGTAGCAAGTATCAAGGCAACGACGATTGATCAGCTTAAACAATTCCACAAAGATTTCTACGGTGCGAATAACGCTTCTGCGACCGTAGTCGGTGATTTTGATCAGGCTGAAGTGCAAAAAGTGCTCAATGCTGAGTTTGGTACCTGGAAGAGTGCAAAAGCATTTACGCGCATCGCGTCGCCGTATCAGGTTGTGAAGGCTGAAAACAAAGCCATCGAAACACCTGACAAAGCCAATGCCATGTTTGTTGCCGGTATGGGTATGCCGCTTCAGGATACGGATCCTGATTATCCCGCGCTGGTACTTGGTAATTACATGCTTGGAGGTGGATTTCTTAATTCGCGCCTGGCTACACGTATCCGTCAAAAAGAAGGATTGAGCTATGGTGTAGGTTCTCAATTCTCCGCAAGTTCGCTGGACAAAAATGGTACTTTCATGTCATATGCCATTTATGCTCCTCAAAATGCTGAAAAACTGGAAGCTGCTTTCAAAGATGAGATCGATAAAGTGCTGAAAGACGGCTTTACCGCTGAAGAAATTGCCGCTGCGAAATCGGGTTACCTGCAATCCAGACAAGTCGGACGTGCACAGGATGCCGGTCTTACCAATACTTTGACCAATAACCTCTATCTGAACAGAACCATGCAATGGGATGCAGATTTTGAGAAAAATCTTGAAGCACTGACACCGGAAAAAATCAAAGCTGCGATGCAAAAGCACATCGATTATTCGAAACTGGTGATCATCAAAGCGGGAGATTTTGCAAAAAGTAAAACAGGTGCTCCGGCTGAAAAAGCGCCTGCTGCTGTAGGCGGTTCGGAAAAAAAATAGTTTAAAAGAATTGAAGGGAGAACCGGGTGGCGTTACTGCTATCCGGTTTTCGCGTTTACAATGGTATGAAACCCAATTTCGAACGTATTATAAACCAGCATCATCACTACGGTACTTTTGATTACTGACGGTTGTTGTAATCGAACCTGTAAGTAAAAATTTACAAACCAACTGCCAATAGCCTACAGCCGATTGCCGATTGCCGAAAGCTGACTGCCAATTACAATGCATTCTATTTATTAAATTAAAATTAAAAAACCCATTGTTAGGCATTCACTAAGGGGTGTGCCTTATATTTATCTTTTTATTTTTCCTCGAAATATGAAACAGATATTACGGTTATTACTTCATCTCACGATCACGGGGTCAATGATTACAACCACTGCAATTGGCCAAACTGCCGAAAAAAAACAGCCTGGTAAACTTGCCCGTCCTAAACTTGTTGTGGGCATTGTGGTGGATCAGATGCGTTATGATTGCCTGTACCGCTACTACGATAAATACAAAGAAGGAGGATTAAAACGACTGATGAATGATGGCTTCAATTGCCGGAACAATCATTATCATTATGCGCTTACAGTAACAGCTGCCGGCCATTCGGCAGTATATACCGGCGCGTTGCCGGCAATCAATGGTATTGTGGGAAATGATTGGTATGACAAAAGCACAGCTGCCAATGTATACTGTACGGACGATAAAACTGTAGCTACGGTAGGAAGTAACAATGTAACGGTTGGTAAAATGTCGCCACGCAATCTACTTGTTTCTACTGTGACAGACCAGCTTCGCATCGCTACCAATTTCAGATCCAAAACAATAGGTGTTGCGATTAAAGATCGTGCCTCTATCCTGCCCGCAGGCCATGCTGCAAACGGCGCTTATTGGTTTGATTCAAAAACCGGAAACTTCGTTACCAGTACTTATTATGCTCAGGATCTTCCTCAATGGGTAAAAGATTACAACAGTAAAAAAATGCCTACAGAGTATATGAGACGTGGCTGGAATACCTTACTGCCGATTGATCAGTATACACAAAGTTCTCCTGATGATGTGGCATGGGAAGGAACTATATCCGGCGCAGCGAAGTCTGTCTTTCCTCATGAACTGATTGGTACGGCGGGTGATGCATTTGGTGTAGTTACAACTTCTCCCTGGGGTAACACCATGACTAAGGAAATGGCCATCGCAGCGATAAAAGGCGAGAATATGGGTAAAGGAGCAGACACTGATTTCCTTGCAGTAAGCTTTTCGACACCAGACCGTATCGGTCATGCATTCGGCCCGAATTCGGTGGAGCAGGAAGATAATTACCTGAAACTGGATATGGAATTCGCTGATTTTTTCAACTTTCTGGATACCTGGACAGGCAAAGGGAATTATACCGTTTTCCTTACGGCTGATCATGGCGCTATGGATGTTCCTGCTTTTTGGCAGGAGCACAAACTACCCGCCGGATTGATGAGTCCGACTACATTAACTCGTACCATTGTAAAGTCACTTAACGACGCATTTGGAGAGGGTGAATACGTTCAGGGTTTTGAAAACTATCAGTTGTATCTGAACAACGCGTTGTTAAAAGAGAAAAAAATATCTGTCAATGATGTGTATCAGGTATTGCGCCCTACATTATTAGCGGTGCAGGGTATTGCTGATGTACTCAACCTGACAGACATTGGCAGGGCTCCCCTTAATACGTATCAACTTGAACTTTATAAAAATAATATTAATGCCAAACGCAGCGGTGATATACAGGTGATTGTTGAACCAGGCTGGTTTGCTTCCTCGTTTGGAACAGGCACAGACCACGGAACTCCGTACAACTACGACACCCATGTTCCTTTCCTCTTGTACGGCTGGGGAGTTAACAAAGGTGAAACGCTTCGTCGAACCACTATTGCTGATATAGCACCTACAATTTCTGCACTGCTTCACATTTTACCACCAAGCGGAAACGTAGGGAATCCGGTGGAAGAAGCTTTAAAAAAGTAAAACTCAGCTAAGACTTAAATCTATTTTAAACCTAAAACCTTAATTGTGAAAAAACTATCTCTTTTTGTTGCAGGCGCATTTTTATTCTGTAATGTGCAGGCGCAAACGGTAAAGAAAACAGTTTCCAAGCCCTCCACGCTGGCTCGTCCAAAGCTTGTAGTCGGTATTGTAGTAGATCAGATGCGCTATGATTATCTGTACCGCTATTATGATCAGTATGTGGAAGGTGGTTTTAAACGTATGATGAATGAGGGTTTCAATTGCAGAAACAACCACTACAGCTATGCTATTACCGTAACAGCAGCAGGCCATGCTTCTGTATATACAGGTTCTGTCCCCGCTATCAACGGTATAGTGGGAAATGAATGGTATGACAAGATTTCTAACCGTGACGTATACTGTGTGGAAGACAGCACTGTAACGACAGTGGGCAGTACCAACGGAAGCGTTGGAAAAATGTCGCCACGTAATTTGCTGGTGAGTACCGTTTCTGATCAGCTACGTATCGCTACCAACTTTCGCAACAAAACAGTCAGTGTTTCTATCAAAGACCGCGGGGCTATACTTCCCGGTGGACATACTGCCAATGCCGCATATTGGTTCGATTCAAAAACAGGCAACTGGGTAACCAGTACCTATTATATGAATGATCTTCCGCAATGGGCAAAAGATTACAATGCTAAAAAAATGCCTTCTGAATACCTGAAAAAAGGATGGCAACTTTTACTTCCGGCAGATCAGTATACGCAAAGTTCTCCTGACGATTCTCCCTGGGAAGGTAAGTTGCCCGGTGCAGCAAAACCGGTGTTTCCCTACGAACTGGCAGGATTGGCGGGTGATGCTTTCGGTATAGTTACAAATACGCCATGGGGGAATACGATCACCAAGGAAATGGCAATCGCTGCTGTAAAAGGTGAAAATTTGGGAAAAGGCAAAGACACTGATTTTCTGGCGATCAGTTTTTCGACTCCCGATAAAATCGGACATAGCGTAGGCCCGAATGCTGTGGAACAACAGGATGATTTCCTTCGTCTGGATCGTGAATTTGCCGACCTTTTCAACTTCCTGGACGGACACGTGGGCAAGGGAGAGTATACCGTTTTCCTGACTGCTGACCATGGTGTTGTGGATGTACCCGGATTTGCTCAGGAGCATAAGTTACCAGCGGGACTTGTTGACCGTAAATTGGTGACAGCCGCTGTAAAAAACTCTCTGAATGAGGCTTTCGGAGAAGATAAATATGTTATTGCAACCGACAATAATCAGTTATATCTTGACCACGCATTACTGAGAAAGAAGAAACTGAAAGTAGCTGATTTTTCAGCAGTTTTGCGCGATGCGCTGCTTAAAGTTCCGGGTGTTGCCGATGTGCTTGACCTGACTGATATGGGAAAAGCATCGATGAATACCTATCAGCTTGAGCTTTTCAAAAATAATGTTCATGCAAAAAGAAGTGGCGACATCCAGATCATTTCTCAACCAGGATGGTTTTATGGCAGTTCTACAGGAACCTCGCACGGAACTCCTTATAATTATGATACCCAGGTTCCATTTGTGATTTTCGGATGGGGTATCAACAAAGGAGAAACGCTGAAAAGAACTTCTGTATCTGACATTGCTCCTACATTGGCTTCATTACTACATATTCTTCCGGCGAGCGGTAATATCGGAACGCCTGTTCAGGAAGCATTGAAGAAATAAACACAGTGCAAAATAGAAAGGAGCCGGAGCAAAATGAATTGTCCGGCTCCTTTTTTATTCCTGATGTACTTAGACCGATTCTTCTACGATCAATACAATACCGTCTGTTCGCCTGATAACTACCTTGCTGCCGGCAATGATGATCTGATTATCCACAGCCGTCGCCTTCCACTCCGCCCCGCGGTAATATATTTTACCTTGTCCGCTCACAGGGATATCCCTGATCACCAGCGCCGTTTCCCCAACGAACTCGTTGTATTCATTGCTTTTACCCCGACTGTCGAGCCATTTCTTCGCCTGCTTACGGAGAATCAATAGTGATAATACAGAAATGGCAGAGAATGCGATAATCTGCGTTTCCATATCAGGCAAAACACCCAGGCTGGCAAGAAGGGCCGTAAGAAGTGCGCCTATTGCAAAAAATATAAAAACAAGCAATACGCTGACAAGCTCTGCTAAAAGCATCACCAAACCTATGATCAGCCATATTTGGGCAAGCGACAATTCCATATCTATTTCTTTTCTGTAGACTTAACAACTGTGAGTGCAGACGCAACCAGAGAACCCATATCAGCCAGATTTGCAGGCAGGATGAGAGTATTACCTGCTTTGGCAAGTTTCCCGAATTGTTCTATATAATTCTCTGCCACTTTAAGCTGAACAGCCTCTGCTCCACCTTCTCTTTGGATAGCCTCAGCAACAAGCCTGATACTTTCCGCAGTCGCTTCAGCTACTGACTTCAATGCAGACGCCTCTCCTTCCGCTTCATTGATTTGTCTCAACCGCAAACCTTCAGATTCCAAAACAACCTTTTGCTTTTGTCCTTCAGCCACGTTGATGGCAGCCTGTTTTTCACCGTCTGACTGAAGAATCACAGCACGACGTTCACGCTCAGCCTGCATCTGTTTTTCCATGGCGTTTAATACACTTTGCGGCGGTGTAATGTTTTTGATCTCATAACGAAGCACTTTCACGCCCCAACCAATGGCTGCTTCATCAATACTTTCCACCACAGCCCGGTTAATGGTCATACGCTCTTCAAATGTTTTGTCAAGGTCCAGTTTACCGATCTCGCTTCGCATGGTTGTCTGCGCAAGTTGCGTCACTGCGAAGGTGTAGTCGGCAATACCATAAGCTGCCTTTTTAGGATCAATAACCTGAATAAAAATTACGCCATCCATCCGTACCTGCACGTTGTCACGGGTAATACAAATCTGCTCAGGAATATCTACTGCAGTTTCCTTCAATGTGTATTTATATGCGATTCGGTCAAAGAAAGGAATGATGAAGTTGATACCCGGCTGAAGAACCGCGTCAAACTTACCTAAACGTTCGAGGATGTATGCCGTCTGTTGCGGAACAACTTTGACTGTCATTAGTACAGTAATGACAACAAGAACAAGAAGTACAATTAAAGGAGTCATAGTTAGCCAGATTATGGTTTCATGCGAAAATAACCACGCCTGCCCGTTGTTCCTAGCTTTGTAGTACCAACGAGCGACTCACGCCGCTCGTCGGCTCAATAAGGTGATGAGTGGCTTTTGAACTCAGCCATTCAGTATTTCCTTGGATATGACCATTTTTTGAATTTCACTTGTTCCCTCTCCGATCGTACAAAGTTTGCTGTCCCTATAGAATTTTTCTACAGGATAATCTTTTGTAAACCCGTATCCGCCAAAGATTTGCACCGCATCATTTGCAACGCGTACAGCAGTTTCGGAAGAATGGTATTTGGCCACGGCGCTGTGTAAGGTCACTTTTTCGCCTTTGTCTTTCAGTGCAGCCGCATGATAGGTAAGTAGTGAGGAAGCCTGAATGTCTGTAAACATGTCGGCGAGCTTAAACTGTATTCCCTGAAATCCGGATATCGCTTTTCCGAACTGTTCCCTTTGTTTTGAATACGCCAAAGCTGCATCATAAGCACCCTGAGCAGTTCCGACTCCTAAAGCAGCAATAGAGATACGTCCGCCGTCCAATACCTTCAGCGATTGAATGAATCCATCTCCGATTTCTCCTATTCGCTGACTATCCGAGACCCGGCAGTCCTCAAATATGAGTTCGACGGTCTCAGATGCCCTCATACCCAGTTTGTCTTCCTTTCTACCTGATGTAAATCCTGGTGTTCCGTGCTCAACTATAAATGCAGTGGCGCCATGTTTATCACCCGGTTGCCCTGTTCTCGTAATCACAACTGCCACATCTCCGCTTTTGCCGTTCGTGATAAAGTTTTTGGAACCA
Organism: Dyadobacter sp.; assembly: GCA_035998385.1. Taxonomy (GTDB): domain Bacteria; phylum Bacteroidota; class Bacteroidia; order Cytophagales; family Spirosomataceae; genus Dyadobacter. Next base: position 7,457 of record DASYHR010000233.1, read on the forward strand.
TTGATAATCCAGTCTTCTCCATCTTTTACAGCGACAGTTCTCATATTGCCTGCATCAGAACCTGTGTTGGGCTCGGTAAGTCCCCACGCCCCTACCCACTTCCCGGTGGCTAATTGCGGCAGATATTTTCCCTTTTGTTCATCCGATCCAAACATCAGTATATGATTGGTACAAAGCGAATTATGCGCAGCCATTGAAAGTCCTATAGAAGGATCTACCTTCGAAAGCGCCACAATTGCCGCTACATATTCCCGATATCCCAACCCTGCTCCGCCGTAGATTTCAGGAACAAGCATCCCCATCAGGCCAAGTTCTCCTAATTGATTAAAAACCTGCTTTGGGAAAAATTGTGAATCATCCCATTCACGCACAAATGGAGTTATATATCGTTCTGCGAAATCGCGTATTGTTTCTTCTATGAGCTTACAGGTTTCCTGCCTGTGATCTTCGGTTTCCGATTGTGTATGCTGTATCATGTTGATGACTTCAATTTGATTTATTCAATTATAAGAAGAAATAAACACATTTCACCCGCCAGATAAAAACAAATCAGAAAATGTCGGGCACTGATTCGCTTAAAAAAATTACTTTTGCCCGATACTTGAAGTAGCAGACTTGATTTAATGCAATTACCTGTCTCTTTGAGAAATCATCACAACTATATATTTAAAACACATTTATGAAAATTGCCGTTGTAGGAACAGGCTATGTAGGATTGGTCACGGGAACTTGCTTTGCAGAAACAGGTAATCAGGTTACTTGCGTTGATATTGATGTAAGGAAAGTGGAAAGGTTGCAAAAAGGCGACATTCCAATTTACGAACCGGGACTGGATGTCCTTTTCGACCGTAACGTAGCTGAGGGCCGCCTTCAGTTTACAACCAATTTGGCTGAAGGTATTCAGAATGCAGAGGTGATATTTCTGGCGCTGCCTACTCCTCCCGGAGAAAATGGCTCAGCTGATCTCAAATACATTCTTAAAGTTGCTGATGATCTTGGGCATATCCTTGATCATTATGCTGTCATCATCGACAAAAGCACAGTACCTGTAGGAACTGCTGAAAAAGTACATGCTGCTATCGCCAAGAATATAAAAGTCGATTTCGACGTAGTTTCCAATCCCGAATTTTTACGCGAAGGAGTAGCAGTAGAAGACTTCATGAAACCTGATCGTGTGGTAGTTGGTACCACATCGGAGAAGGCTAAAAAGGTAATGGAAAAATTGTATGCACCTCTTGTTCGTCAGGGTAATCCGGTCATCTTTATGGATGAACGTTCAGCGGAAATGACCAAGTATGCAGCGAATTCATTTCTGGCGATGAAAATCACATTCATGAATGAAATCGCAAACCTGTGTGAAAAAGTAGGAGCCAATGTAGATGATATCCGTCGTGGCATCGGTACTGACAGCCGCATTGGAAAACGATTCTTGTTTGCGGGTATTGGATACGGAGGAAGTTGCTTTCCTAAGGACGTGCAAGCTTTGGCAAAAACATCAGAAGATTATGATTACGATTTTCGTATTCTGAAGTCTGTGATGGATGTCAACAACGATCAGAAGAAAAAACTGCTCCCGATGGTCGATAATTATTTCAACGGAGATCTTACCGGAAAAACAATAGCTGTATGGGGACTTGCTTTTAAGCCTTACACTGATGATATCCGCGAAGCACCGGCATTGGAAAATATTGAAGCTTTACTTGCAGCTGGTGCTACGATAACAGCTTATGATCCTGAAGCGATGAATAACGTAAAGGAGATACTGGGTGACAAAATCACTTTCTGCCATACACCTTATGCTGCCTTAGACGATGCTGATGCATTGATGATCTTTACAGAATGGCCTCAGTTCCGTACGCCGGAATTTGAAAAAATGGCTAAACTTCTGAAAAACAAAGTAGTTTTCGACGGCAGAAACTTATATGAATTGGAACAAATGCGTGAGATGGGTTATACTTATTTCAGCATTGGACGCGAAAAGGTAGTTCCAGCCTGAACATTCTAAAGTAATTTCCATTTAATCATCTCACTATTAATGAAACGCGTATTAATAACAGGAGCTGCGGGCTTTTTAGGTTCTCACCTCTGTGAACGGTTCTTAAAGGAGGGCATGTATGTAATCGGGATGGATAACCTGATCACTGGGGACATGCGTAATATTGAGCACCTGATGCCCAATCCTAACTTTGAGTTCAACCACCACGATGTGACTAAATTCGTGCATATTCCGGGCGAACTGGATTACATTATGCACTTTGCGTCGCCGGCAAGCCCGATCGACTACCTGAAAATTCCTATTCAGACGTTGAAAGTAGGTGCAATGGGTACGCATAACCTGCTTGGTTTGGCGAGGGTTAAAAATGCACGTTTTATTATTGCTTCGACATCTGAGGTGTACGGCGACCCTTTGGTTCACCCGCAAACTGAAGATTACTGGGGACATGTGAACCCGATCGGTCCGCGTGGGTGCTACGATGAAGCAAAACGCTATCAGGAAGCGATCACAATGGCATACCACCGCTACCATAACCTGGAAACACGTATCGTTCGTATTTTCAACACGTATGGTCCAAGGATGCGACTCAACGACGGACGGGTACTTCCTGCATTCATCGGACAGGCATTGCGTGGAGAAGATATCACTATTTTTGGTGATGGTTCTCAAACTCGTGCTTTCTGCTACGTGGATGACCTTGTAGAAGGAATTTATCGTCTGTTAATGAGTGATTATTCCCTGCCTGTCAATATCGGAAATCCTGGTGAAATCACGATTAAAGAGTTCGCAGAAGAAATCATCGCGATGACTGGTACAGATCAGAAAGTGGTCTACAAAGATCTTCCACAGGATGATCCGAAGCAGCGTCAGCCGGATATCACCAAAGCAAAAGAAATTCTGGGCTGGGAACCGAAAGTATCCCGCGCTGAAGGACTCCGCATTACTTACGATTATTTCAGTAGCCTACCTGAGGAAAGACTTTACGAAGAAGCCAACCACCGTGGATTCGAAGGGTTTTCAGGAGGAAAATAAAAACGCTGTAAATTAAAAATCCCGCTGTTAAGGCGGGATTTTTAATTTAATTACCCTATATCTCTAAGAAGTTCAATTCCTGATCGGAAATATTTTCACTTCCAGATTTGTCATATACAGACAACAAAACAACTTCTTCTTTTACAGCAAAAACAAACGTTATAACTCTGGCTCCGCCACTCTTATCTTTTCCTTTGCTCTTTATTGCCAGCCTGACTTTATAACAATCTTTCCCGATAAATACTCCCAACTTTGGATTCAAAGAGAGATCATCACCCAGGTTTGCAACGTCATCCTTGATCGAATGGTATTTTTTAGACAGCCTCTTTAATTCTTTGACAAAGTTCTCCGAAGCTAGTACTTTATAGCTCATCAAGAACGTCCTTCAGAGATCGTGTTTTCAAAGTACCGTTTTGCAGAGCAATGTAGTCTTCTTTTAAACGACTGAGAATCTCTTGTTTGAAAGGATCTCCTTCCTCCTCCTGCAACAAATTTGCCAAAGTTCGACGATCATTTGCAGGGAGTTGTTCTCTTAAAATCTGGGCCAGTTTAGTTAGACTTATCGATGTATCAAAATGCAAAGTCGTTTCCATGATTGTCAAATCGTTAATCAGAAAAATTCATTTTTAACAGTAATACAAAGATCACATCGGATAAGTGCAACCTACACTTCCATGATTTCCTTTTCCTTCATAGCATAAATTTGCTCTACTTTGACCACGTATCCGTCTGTGAGCTTCTGAACACGATCTTCACTCTGCTTCACAAGATCCTCAGCAACACCTTCTTTCGTTAGTTTACGTAGTGAGTTATTGGCATCCTGACGGATATTTCTGATATTGATTTTCGCAGTCTCAATTTCTCCTTTGGCTCTTTTAGCCAATTCGCGACGACGTTCTTCGTTTAGAGGCGGAACAGAAATACGGATCATTTCACCATCATTGGAAGGTGCAAAACCAAGATTACCATTACGGATTGCCTTCTCAATATCATTGATAATCTTTTTCTCAAATGGTCTGATCGCAATTGTCCGTGCATCAGGTGTGTTGATGGTAGCCACGTTCTGAATCGGAGTCATCGTACCATAGTAGTCGACCTGAAGCCCTTCAAGCATCTGAGGAGAAGCTTTTCCTGCCCGTATTTTTCCTAATTCAATAATAAGGTGCTTAATAGCCCCTTCCATGGTATCACGAGCGTCTTCGAGATATAATTCTATTTCTTCCATAAATTGACTTTATATTACTTCAATCAGTTTTTGACTACCAATTTTAATTAGATCGGTAACACTTCCTTGTAAATTAGCTTTATGCTTTGTTTTTAAATATTTGATAAGTCTCTCTTTATCTCCTTGTTGTGTGGCAGCAATCACTTTCGTTTGCACTACTCGACAGTAGAATTTATAATTCTGAAACCTTGGAGAGAAACTTTCAATAGTCGTCTCTATTTGAGAAAATGCGTCACTCAAATTTTGTCCTTTAAGTTCTACAAAATATACATTTTGAAACGAACAATCTAATATTAGATAATCACACCTTCTTGTTTGGTTGACTTCATTCAGGCGAAGCTTAACCAGATAATTTCTACTTCTGTTATCAATCCTGTAATGATGCTGACCTTTATCCTTAACAACCAGCACACTCAATTGACCATATTGGTATTTGTCTGGAGCATTATCATATTCCTTTAAAGTTAACGGATTACAATTCATGAGCTCTTAGTTATACTGAATATTTAAGAGCTCATCAAATTGATTCATAATATCGTCGGATACCTGATCCAAAACTTCATGTTTGATTAGTCCCAATTCAGAATCAAAGATATCTTCAATACCATAACTATCATTGTTAGATACTTTTTCCATAAAGCCGACAAATAGATTCTTAGAATCAATCCACAGCTCCTTAGAAAGAATGGCTTCTACTTCATCCGCTTTACCTTCTCTAGCTACGTTGAAAGCCTTAATAGAATTATTTAAGGTAGCCAGGATGTATGGACTATGGGTTGTGACAATAAAACGGCCTTTTGTATGATTAGACGATAATGTGATCAAATTGGTTATATCCCGTTGAGCATCAGGATACAAATGAGCCTCTGGTTCTTCAATGATTACATCATACTTATTTTCATCAGGATTAATCAATAAATACTGGATAACATTAATCAGCCAAATCGATTCTTGCTGACCGGAAGATGTATGTTTAAGCGGAATTACATATCCAGAGCCGTTGTAATAGTGCATTATACCATCACCCTTATTATCTGTATGAAAATCCCCTTTGAGTATATCGAAAGAAATCTGATTTCCTAATGAATAGATACTGCCGTTATTCTCAGATGTTAATCTAGCCGTCCATCCGAAATGCTCTTCATATCTTCCTGATTTTATAAACTTCCTGACTTCATTAGCAAAGCCTACAAAGTCGGAGTTGAAATAGTCCAAAATATTACTATCAACAAGTGCTAATGAGTTTGCAAACAGTCCAAGTATCCCTCTTCCAGCAGGTATAAAGATCCTCTTTAAGGCAATATTTTGGTTATTTTGATATCCGTTAAGCAAGAACTCTCTTGAAAAAACTTCCAAAAGATCCTCTACCGGGAATTTCTTTTCCCTTAGCAATCTACTAAGTGCGGGAGAAGCATTTATACGGCGATCAACCTCATTTATATCAGATTTAAATCCTTCACTAATTATAACATCATCATTAAACTTCTCTGTGAGTGATACTACATTAAATGTTATATGATAATTATCTTTATAAGTAAAACGAATTACCCCATTCCTATAAGTCGGAAAAATATCTGAAAATAATTTACGTATAAATTTTTTCCAATTTTCAATATAATTTACTTCTTCCCTATGTGTATTAAGTATCTTATTTAAAACGTACGTCGAGAGGATTTCCTGATTGAATTTATCTTCAACCTTCCAAAAAAAATATATCAATTCTGCTAACGTACTTTTACCTGACGCCTGAGGTCCTATAAAAACCATATAATCCTTGATCTCAAGGTCTATGTTTTTTAAAGGCCCAAAACTTTCGACTTCAATACGTTGCATAATATGAGGATATTTTCTACTA
>DASYHR010000259.1:0-8585 GCA_035998385.1 Dyadobacter sp.
GTTTATGCCCTCTGAGAGCACTGGTATGTATCCCGGATCAAGCTCATGGATTTGTACGGTAACATCAGTCCAATACAGACTTTTATCCGCCACGACCAGCTCCCAGCCACCAACTTTGGCCATCCTGCCGGTTTGCTCGAGCAGCTCTGATGTCCTTATCAGGCTTAGTTGCGCAGATTTGCGGTCAGTTATGTCCTGAACAGTTCCGAGTATGCGGCTGCACACACCACCATCCATAACGGCCCTTCCGATACTACGGATCCACTTCAAATTTCCTTTTGCCGTGATGATCTGACCTTCAATGTCCCAGGGAAGTCCATCCCTTTGAGAGCTTAATGCGGCTTGCCGGATTTTGTCACTATCAAGCGGTTTAATATAATGGGATTCTAGGGATTGCAGCGTGATCAATTCATATGGGTCCCGTTCATAGATTTCTCTCGTCACTTTTGACCAAAATAAGCTCCGATCCGAAGGGTCAAACTCCCAACCCCCTACATGGGCCATCCGAGCGGTTTGTTCCAGGATTTCTTCTGTACGTGACAGGTGGTCCTGAGCTTTCTTGTAGGCTGTATTGTCTCTGCCCAGACACAATACTTCATATACTTCACCAATACCATTGCGAAGAGCAACAAAGGTCCATTCCAGATTTAAACGCTGCTGTGCATAATCCGATCTGCCCAGCACCACGATCTGCTCGCTACCAGGATCGTTGATGCACCGCTCAAAGGCATCAAGGCCGTTTTGCAGATCATCCGGATCTACACCTTCGCTCGCCGCTGTCCCGATCATTTGCCGAGCCGTGCGCCCTATTGTCTGAGCATAGTAATCGTTTACATAAGTGTAATTGCCACTCAGGTCTGTCTTGGCTATGTACAGTAAGTTGGCCTGAAGAATATAGCGGTATACAGCTGCGTCTTCTACACTTCTGCTGCCGGCAAGCATTTGCAGCGTAGTGTTTTGGAAAGACACCAGCAATGTAGCCGGCATATTCACGCCGGCGACCATACCTTTCATTCTGATCCACTGCATTCTTCCGCCGCTATCCAAGGCATAAAAAACCTGATCGAAACAAATACAGGGATCTGCAATGTGTGCCTTCGCAGCCTCGCGAAGCCTGTTTCGATCCCGGGGACTAATTAGTTCAGGCTTATTTCTCTGTGACCCACTGAATGATTCAGTACTATAACCAAGCATTTTTACCAACACCGGGATATTCCAGTTCAGGTCTGACTCAGAAAAGTCCCAAACCCAAAGCCCTGCATCTTCTAAAAAGCCTGGTAACTGTTCATACGACTGTAAATTCTTAAAATAATCTCTAACTGACTGCATTTTGTTGATCGGCATTACACGTTGAGTACAACCTGCATCAATGTAGTATTAATTTTACTTACAACTGGTATAAATTTTAAAAATCTACGGATTCTGCTTAAATAATGCACTGTGATGGCTAGCTTATTCAAAATCTACAGTGAGATATAAGCGCCACTGTTAGAGCAATCTTACAATCACCGTTGAGAGTTCATAAGGGGCTCATACTTGATAACTACCTGAAACCTTATACAAAGGCACTTGCCATTTGGGGCGGACCGCTACCATACTCGATCTACACATTCAAAAGACGGAGTGTAACCGCATGTAAACCAACACCCTGGAACAAAAATTGAAAGTCATTGATACACAACCTTGATTTTAATTCAAAATGAGCACAGTATCATGCTTGCTAATAGACGATGATCCGGAAGAGCACGAAATTTTCATGATCAGTATTGAACAAAATTTTGATTGCTCTGCGTCATGGTCAGCTTCCAGCATTCAGCAGGCCATTGCTGATGTAGAAAATGGTATCAGACCTATTCCCGCCTGTATTTTTATCGATTGGAGTGTAATCCGCGATAATCCAGCCGCCGGTCACAGCGCTCTTAAATCAGCCTTCCCAAATCTGGCTGGTAAGTTTATAGTGCTTTCAGGAGTGTTGCCGCAGGTAGATCATGCGCATAAGCAGCTGTTTAATTTCCGCGAAAAACAGTGTTCAATCGAGCAAAATGCAGCTATGTTAAAAACAATGATCAATCTTAGCAGACCGCAAAGGTGGGTGGTTTAATGGTGTCAGGGGAAATTTAAAATTGATTGAAGCATTTATAATCCGGTTACGCGTTTTTTTTGAAAATTTTCGGCGGAACATATACCGTACAACTCTTTGACGCATTACACAACAAAGAAATCAGACCAGGCCTGTATATTGCGAGGAAAAATTTGCTCGTCTTTTAAAAACCGTCTACGTTTATCACCATATAGTCAAAGCTTGGGTGCATATGTATTGAAATTGGTTTGTTTTCAAATATTTTAAATTAAAATTCCGTAATTAGGGTATAGTACAGCACAAGATTTGTAGTTAGATTACATCTAACCACTGCAGCTAAATAGATAGACACTTTCTATCTGTAGATCTTAGAGTCTGTAGATAATAGACAATTCGCCGCCGCGGTTAGCTACATTGACCCAGATATTCATTATTTTCTTGAATCAAATCTTCCAGCTTAATCCGTCAAGCCACGTTATACGCGTGGCCTTGCCTATCTGATATGTAGGTTTGATAAGCGTGCCCGTGGCTATTATTTCAAGAATTTAACCCTAGAAGAATATCCGAAGCTGATATTTTTTTATTCAATAAGTCTAAATCTTACTAGCTGCCTTGTGCCGAGCTCTGATGAAGTCACCATCTTCTGAGCAACCGCAGTAAAATCATTTTCACTACAGTAAAACAATTAGATCGAAAGCGCTCTGCAGTAAAATGTATATTTTCTTTGGCTTGCACTTCAATTCTACATGAATGCAGCCTATCTCTACCGCCTATTCAGGCTGTACCAGCCCGCCTGTGATGCAAACACTTTTTTTGCATGGACTAACCGTTCTCAGCAATCCTGTTCCCCGTTTTCAGCAAGATAAACTCCTTCGTCCTTGGCTAGCTCAGCTTTGTCATGGCTATGCCCTATCTCGTCACTTGTAATTTTTGAAGCCATTTTCATCCGCAACCTTTGTTTTGTCCTCAGGGCAACAAATCTATCTAAAACACAAAAACAATAAGATTATGAAAACGCTTATCAATTTTTCCGCAATCATTTTTCTTGCCTCATCGGTATTCAGCTGCTCAGAACCAACTGCTGTCACGCCGAAAGAAAAGCTTAACGACGAGCAAATCCAGCCGCATAATCAAAACGGCCGTCCTGAAAGAGACCTGATCGATATGCAGCAGGCGGCACCGGCGCTTCAATAGCTTATAGCTCCGGCTTGAAATAAAAACAACAAACCAATTTCAACTCAAATTTCTGAATCATTGTAATGAAATCTCTACTCAAACTCGTTGGGTGCATTTCAAAACTTCGTTTTGATGTTAGACTGACAAAAAAGCCTTATATCCTCAAGTATTAATTGATTTGGGTTTGCTTTTCGGTTAAAAATAATCAATTTTTACCGATATGACGCGCGAAGAATTTCTTGCCTTAGCTAACGCACAGTATGACAAACTGGCTGATTTACAGTCCAAAGAGACCTTTTATGCCTTTGAGGAAGGCTTTGTAAAGGTGTGGACAGAGTTAGGAGGTCAGGTAATGCAAGCTAGTTTAGATAAAGCCCCCTCGAAAGACAAGCGAAAAAAAACGGCTGTCAAACCCGCTTCGGAAAAGTAGAGCTGTCTAAAACGCATCGTTATAAAGCCAAGCACAATGGATTTTTCGTAAGTCCATACCTTCAAAACTTGATGGCATTAGCTGGTGTAAGCGATGTCTACTCGAAGTCAAATGATCTACTAAACACCTTTCTGGGTATTGATATATCTGAGAGTCAAGTGTATAGAGTGACAGATTGTTTGGGTCATCTAGTTGCACCAAGTTTGTTTGAAGAAGTCCAGCAACCTAAATTGGAAGATGGGCTGCGTGTTTATGCTTCCATTGACGGGAGTATGATCCAGATGGATGAAAAGTGGCAGGAAGCAAAATTGGGGCGTATCTATAGAGAAGACAGTCGGGTAGAAAATGGTATTAGCGGAGAAAATCAAGTTCGCTATAAACTAACAGAATCTACCTACAGTGCTCATCTAGGCTCACATACCGAATTCATTCCAAAGTTCGAGGCGAGTTTGGGGACTTATAAAAACCATAAGGAAAAGTTAGTATTTATCACCGATGGAGCTATATGGATCCAGAAATATTTGAGCCAACGCTTCCCTGATTCAACGCACATCCTGGATCGCTCCGGCGACCCGGTACTTCCATGCAGTGGAACACTTGGCAGACTTCGCAAAGCTCCACTTTAAAGACACAAACAAACGCCAAGCTTGGTTAGGAAAGCAACAGAGCGAGCTATTAGAAGGAGCATGCCAAAGTGTGATAAACAATATTAATAAACTTCGGAAACTAAGACAGGAAACGAAAAAAGCTCGAACACAACTCGTTGACTATTATCAAAATAACCTAAGCAGAATGGATTACAAAGGGTTCCGGGATCGAAATCTATTGATTGGCAGTGGGCCGATGGAAGCCGCCCACCGAACGGTGATTCAAACACGCATGAAACGAAGTGGACAACGATGGACGCCAACGGGAGCCCAAGCAATGCTCAATTTGAGGGTGCTGAGCCAAAGCCAAAGATGGGAAGCAGTTACTAATTTATTCAAAAATGCAGCGTAGAATTGAAATGCACCCTTGACCACCTGATTCCGCGGCAAATTGACCACCAAATTAGCTGGGGGCCGGTAGCAGAAAATGCTAGTAGAAGCGATTCAAAATTAGTAAATAAAATTAGAATTATTCGTAGCTGTTTTCGAGCTCCGTTTTTCGCTTTCTTCTCATTGATTCCCCTTTAATTCGACCCGATGTGCATCATTTACGATACGATCTAAAATGGCTTCAGCAATGGTTTTTTCTCCTATTACTTCATGCCATTTACTGACGGGCAACTGAGAAGTGGTGATCAGGGATGTTTTTCCGTGCCTGTCTTCTATGATCTCCATCAATGCTGCCCGGCTCTGGGCATCGAAGGGCTGGATGCCAAAGTCGTCCAGGATAAGCAGTTGCTGCCGTTCTATCCTTGTAATTTCTTTGATGTAAGACCCGTCCGCCTTAGCCAGTTTGAGTTTGGCAAGCAGCTTTGGAGTGCTCGCATACATCACGCGGTAGCCCATGATACATGCCTGATGACCAATTGCAGATGCTACGTAACTCTTACCGATCCCGGTACTGCCTGTGATCAGCAGGTTTTCGTTGCGGCCAATAAAAGAGCAGTCTGCCAGGCGCATGATCTGATTCCGGTCAATACTTCTGTCAGCATGATAGTGGATATTCTCGACCATGGCTTTATAGCGGAACCGGGCTCAAAGGATTTGCCGCTCGACGCGGCGATTGTTTCGGTCATCCCATTCAGCATCAACCAGATGAGCTAGAAGCTCATCTGCTGTATAATCGTTGGTTTTTCCACTTTCCAGGCTGCTTTTAAAGGCATGGAACATGCCATAAAACCGGGTCGCCGGTGCGATTTAGCTTGCGTAACTTGTCCAAAGTGTCAGTATTCATTTTATTGGTTGTTTAAAAGATTATTGATAATAGTCTTCGCCCCTGATGTTATCATGACTGGGCATGGGTAATTCGTCTGCAAATAGGCTGTCCTCATATTGGTCTATATTCTTTTCGAGTATGGTCTGGATCGTTTTATAATTGTAGATACCATAGTTAAGAGCCCTTTGGCACGCACTGATCAACCGCTGTTCACCAGCCTTTTTTGCAAAAGACAGTATACCAATACAGGAGCGGTAGGCCTGTTCGGGATGCTGTTTACGGTCCAGGATTTTAAGGATATACAACCTGACATCTTCATGGATCGAGGATGCCCACTCTAAGAATCGGTCTGGTGTCCAGTCCGTTACGAAGCGATGTGTACTGGCCAGATGTTCTTTATCAGTAGAATAATTATATGGACTTTTAACGCGTTTATGCAGCGCAATACGCTCGTAATGATAATATGCTTCAACCACAGAGTTGGAATACAACAATTTGACTTTCTTGCCGATAAAGCGGTACGGGACACTACAATAGTGCTTGTCAAAGCCTAGGCAGACATGCCCGTTTTTCATCACAGTGGCCTGTAACTGCTTTTTAAATTCATACCTGAGAACGGGGAGTGGTGCCAGTGCAGAGCGTTCAATTTCTTCAAACTGGAGCCTGCGGCTGTAATTACGGCCCCGTAGAAGCTGGTCATTGTGAGCTTCAAGAGCTAGATGTATGGCTGCGTTTAGTTCTGAGAGTGAACTGTAAACCTGCTTTCTTAAAGGTCCATAAATGCGACTGTAAGCGATTTTAACAGCCCCTTCTACCGCCCGGCGGCCCGGCAAGGCCTTATCTCTTGGCCGATAAGAGCGGGCAGGCAAAATGGTAGTTCCATAATGATCGGCAAAGTCTGCAAAAGACTCCTTCAGTGTAGGTTCATATTTGTTGCTTTTTGTAACCGCAGCTTTCAGGTTGTCAGGGACAATCGCTGCCGGCACACCGCCGATATAGTGAAGCGCATTTTCGCAAGCTGCAATCAGATCTTCTTTTTGCTGGCTACTGACTGCTTCCACATAAGTCAGCTGGCTAGCTCCAAGAATTGCCACAAACACTTCAACCTCAATCAATTCACCTGTTTCTTTATCTACAATACTTAGCTTAACTCCTGCAAAATCAATGTACAGCTTGTCACCGACTTTGTGGTCCTGATGCATCACAGGGTTAACCCGGGCCTTCCATTTTGTCAGGTGAAAGCAAAACTGGCCGGGCCGCCGGGCGGTATAAGCAAACCCTTCCGGAAATTCCCTTTTATAGGCTTCCCAAAGCATATGCCGGGTAACTCCTGTCCGTTTTAGCTCTTTATCTGTCTGCGGAAAACAGCGCTGCAGGTTCAATAACCTGCTTTTGGGAGGTTGTTGTTTAACTGTTCCAAAAAAGTCGTCCAGTTCCTTATCATTGAGGCTATCGATCTGTTCGAAGGTAAGCCCGCTCGCATCGAAAGTAGCCATGTACTTCTTAGCTGTATTGCGGGAAACACCAGTCTGCTCCGCTATCCAAAGCTTGCTGCGGCCCTGGCTGTACATTCTTAGGATCTGTCTTATTTTGCTCATGCTGATTGTCGAATTGGCCATACTTTTACGCGATTGATTCACGTCAAAAATATGGTTGATTCCACAGCATTTTCTAATTCCCAGGTGGTCAGTTTGATCCGAAATGGGGTGGTCAATTTCGCCCGAAACAGGTGGTCAGTTTAAACCGAATTGGGGTGGTCAGTTTTACCGAATTCTCCAGTTAAGTCCTTATCCTCTTCAAGTAGTCTCTTCTTTGCCTGATAAACTTTTGCAGACAATGCATCCAGATAGGAATTCAGGTTTTTTGAATCTTCCTTACTTCCGGTTGCCCTTCCGGCAGCAGTATTCCATTTAGAGGGGAGCTAAAGCCTTTTTGTAGATAGCTCGATAGGCTTGCCATCGACGGTAATTCTTAGGTAAACGTAACGTTCTCCACTTTTCTGAGATTTGGGCTGTTTCAAGAAGAAGAGCAGCCCGAAGCTTTTTTCCAACATAATCACAAACATTTAGAGTTAAACAAAGGTCGAACTCCAGCGTTAGCGAAACAAGATGTAAATCTTATTAAGATATTGTATATCAGATAATTGTAGGCTTTTCAGTGCGTCTTTTTCGTTTTACAAAAGACGCCACGAAAGACGCACTTTAATTTTGGGCATTTTTGAATATTTTGGTAGTCTATCCCAAAAGAAAAACCCTGTTTAAATAAATTAAACAGGGTTTTAAGCATTTTGAAAATGTAATCTGCGGTCTGGACGGGACTCGAACCCGCGACCCCATGCGTGACAGGCATGTATTCTAACCAACTGAACTACCAAACCAGACTTCGTTGCCGATCGTTATCGTTTAACGTGGTGCAAAAGTAGTAATTTTATGATTCAATGCAATACCTTTGGATTTAAAATTGTTATTTATTTGCAAATAAATTTTGCCTGGAATCGAATGATTCTGATTATTAACAAGTTGTATTTTGAAAAAATGTTGAAAATAAAAGATATTATTGCTGAGCTCGAAAAATGGGCTCCCGGAGCCTATCAGGAGGATTACGACAATGCCGGTTTGATAGTAGGTGATCCCGCTGAAGAAGCTACAGGTGCGTTGTTAACACTGGATGTGACGGAGCAGGTAGTGGACGAGGCGGTGAGCAGGGGGTGTAACCTGATCATTGCACACCATCCTATCGTATTCAAAGGTCTGAAGCGATTTAACGGCAGTAACTATGTGGAGCGCACCGTTATTAAAGCCATTCGCGCTAATGTGGCAATCTATGCCATTCATACCAATCTGGATCATGTATCGACTGGCGTGAATGCGATGATCGCTCAAAAGCTTGGGTTGCAAAATCTGAAAATTTTGGCTCCAAAGAAGAATATTTTAAAGAAACTCACCTTTTTTTGTCCGGTAGAAAACTCTCAAACGGTCCTTGACGCATTGTTCGCGGCTGGTGCCGGCCGTATAGGGAATTATGTCAACTGTAGTT
>DASYHR010001093.1:0-5261 GCA_035998385.1 Dyadobacter sp.
TATCTATTTTAGTGCCGCCGTATTTATAAATGAAATAGTTATTTCCTTCGCGGTAAGGGCCATATACGCCACCCGGAACGAAAGTTTTGATAGCTTCTTTCAATTGATCCGACATGGTAGCCAAAGACATGTTCACCGGAAGTGAGATGTCAGAGTTCATGGCTGCAAACGCAGAGTCGTTAGGAGCAGTCGCCAATCCGCGAGCCAATTCCTTAATTTCTGTATAAAGAGCAGCACTGTCATCCTTTGCAGGCTGTACAGGGAAAGTTACGTATTCGATAGAACGCGTATCAGTTCCTTTGTACTCCGAGCGATGAGCGCTCAGGTATTGCTCCAACTCAGAATCCGTTACTTTAACAGTAGTATCTACAATTGAGAAGTAAGGAACATACAGATAACGAAGTGTTGCTTTTGTATTTTGAGCAAGATATTCTTTTTCAGCCTGTGCTTTTGGCGTGTAAGCCGAAAGTTTCAACAGGTTTTCATATTTGCTGCGCATACGCTCTTCACGCAGACTTTTCTCAAAATTTTCCCATGATTTTTGTTGCTCAATAGGAAGGGTTTTAAGATTTTTCAGATAATTAACAACTGCATTCTTGTCAAACCGACCCGTTGTAGGATCCGAAAATGCCTGAAGGATAGACGGGCTGATGTGATTTCCCTGAACCATGTCAACCAACTCTTCGTCAGTAACCGTAAGTCCAAGTTCGTCGAACTGATCTTTGTAGGCGATATCAACAATAAACTGATTCCATGCCTGATCGCGTAGGGCAACTAACTCATTTTCGCTAAGGCTACGACCTGATTGCGCCTCGTAGTTTTGTCGAAAACCATCAACCCGACCTTGAAAGTCCTTGATGTTGATCTCTTTACCAGCTATTTTACCTACAACCTGATTGTTGCTTCCACCTAGCATGGAATTAGGTCCTAATAAATCTCCTCCTACCATGAAGAGGATTAAGCTGATAGCAATTACCGTAACCGCGATACCGGACTTCTCTCTGATTTTGTTAATTAAAGCCATTTTCTCTTTTCAAATTTGTGCGCAAAATAAAATCTTTTCCGCGTGGAATGCAAGGGCTTACAAACCTAATCAGGAAATTTAGATATGCATGTAACAGGGCGAAAAAAAATATTATTGATTGAATATCGTTAGTACGCCCATTTCATCGCATGTATTTGAGATTGAGGGCGTAGAATATGGCCATAAAAATACTGGCAAAAATGCTCGCAAATGCGGTGATAAAACCAAGCCATCCACCGATAAAAAATATAGGTGCAAGAAATGCGACAGCCATTCCTCCGAGATAGAAATAATAGCCTTGCTTCTGCAATTTCCACATCAGATAGGCGCCATACAGGGACAATGCTTCAAATAGGAGCATGATAACGGCTCCGGTCATGATGGTTTGGGGTGTGGTATTGTCAATCACAGCTGAAAACATGGTTTCCATCGTTTTGATATCTGCGCCATTGGCTTGCTCCAGCACACTTTCTCTCACCGTTTCGAAGGTTTCGCGGGTTTTATCTGCCATCACACCGGGATTCCAGAATCGCTCTGACTGACTCCACAAGCCGGAAACCGAGTTCATGAAGGTGATAAAGCATAAAACTGTCAGAAACATTGGGCGGATCACCGGTTCACTAGTTGGTTGCGTCATGGCAAGTATGAGTTTTTTAAAATCGGGCGCAAAATTTGTAGTTTTACACCGAAACACCAAGTGCATTTCTATATTCTTCTCTTTGAGAAATATATTTATACACAACGATGTTTATACGTATCAATACATAAAACGATAAAAGTCAGATCTTATGAGCCTGCAAATTCTTACCGAACGCATTACGGAAATTCTTGGAACCGATAGTGGTTTGGACGCAACCGTAAAATTTAAAACAGAGGAAGGTAGTATCTATATTGATGGTACTGTGGTGCCAAATACGGTTTCTAATGAAGACAAAGAGGCTGATTGTATTTTGGAAGTATCAACAAAAAATGCCGTTAAACTAATTGATGGGGAATTGAACGCGATGATGGCATTGATGACCGGCAAGCTGAAAATAGACGGAGATATGGGCGTGGCAATGAATATTGCGCAAACCTTCGGAGGGAAATAAAAAAATTAATCCCGGATATAATTTTCAGAAGAGTTATATCCGGGACATCTATGTTTATAGCGCAAGCTCTCTCAGATACATCTGTATTGTATTTTCGAGACCCAGATACAATGCATCTGCAATAAGTGCATGCCCGATTGAAACCTCGTCCATCCATGGAATGCTCTGCTTCAGGAAGCGAAGATTATCCAGGCTCAGGTCATGTCCGGCATTGAGTCCCAAGCCCACTTCTTTTGCCTTTTCCGCTGCCTTCACAAATGGCAAAACTGCCTTTTGTCTGTTTTCGAAGTAATATTCCGCATAAGGTTCGGTATATAATTCAACGCGATCAGCTCCGCAAATAGCAGCGCCTTCCACCATTTCCTCGTCTGCATCTACAAAGACAGAAACCCGGATGGCTGCCTTTTTGAATTCCTGTATCAGTTCCGTTAATTCACTGCGGTGGTTAATGGTGTTCCAGCCTGCATTGGAAGTGATGGCATTGAGTGCATCGGGTACAAGTGTCACCTGGTGAGGCTGTGTGGCGAGTACCAGATCAATAAATTTTCTCTCAGAAGGATTCCCTTCAATATTAAATTCTGTGGTAACAAGTTCTCGGAGATCGTACACGTCCTGATACCGGATATGGCGTTCGTCCGGTCGTGGGTGTACAGTAATGCCCTGGGCACCAAACCGCTCGCAATCGAGCGCTACTTTCAGAACATTAGGATTATCTCCCCCGCGGGAATTTCTGAGTGTAGCAATTTTGTTGATGTTGACGCTGAGACGTGTCATGAAGTTGGCTGAGATTGATTAATGAGAGAATGTTTGAATGACAATTTCTGTGATTCCTGTAACTTTGCGGTCTTATGGGCAAATTTAGCATTACCATATACAAAATTACTCATTACACCATTTAATTGTAAAATATATGTCACTTAAAAGTCAGGTTGAATCAGGTATTAAAGAAGCCATGAAGGCGAAAGAATCTGATAAATTACGTACACTTCGTGCCATAAAAGCGTTGATTTTGCTTGAAGAGACCAAAGCCGGCGGAACTGGCGGTGAGCTTTCAGCTGATGATGAATTGAAGTTGTTAACCAAAGCGGCAAAGCAACGTCGGGAATCGGCGGATATATATCGTGCACAGGGCAGGGAAGATTTGCTTTCAGTAGAAGAAGCTGAGCTAAGCTACATTGAAGCATTTTTACCGAAACAACTTACGGAAGACGAGATCAAAGCTAAATTACAGGAGATTATTGCCCGTGTTGGCGCTTCGGCTCCTTCAGATATGGGTAAAGTAATGGGCGTGGCTACCAAGGAATTGGCTGGCCAGGCAGATGGTCGTGTTGTGTCAACTTTAGTTAAGAGTTTGCTGGCATGAAATTACTGGATGTTCTCATCCTTTTACCATTGCTTTGGGGTGCGTTACATGGTTACCGGAAAGGTCTGCTGATCGAAATTATCGGCATTGCAGGAATGGTGGTGGCCATGATTCTTGGTTTTAAATTTCTGGGGTTGGGTATGGAAATCCTGACCCCCTATTTTAGTGATAGCATGGCAAAGAAAATCCTACCTTACATAGGATTCTCAGCTATTTTCTTTCCAACTATTTTTTTACTCAACCAGTTTGGATATACCATCAGAAGATCATTGCGCTATTCGATTTTGGGTACATTCGATAGCGTAGCGGGAGCGATGGTGGGTGTCTTTACATGGGTATTTGGAATGAGTGTTTTCTTTTGGCTGATCAACCTGATCGGTATCAATATACCATCACACAGAACTGACGAAACAATTCTGTATCCGCTCGTTGTTCCGGTCGCTCCTACAGTTATTACCAAAGCATTACAATTGATGCCAAAGGGGACAGAATTGATCCGCGAGTGGAAAACAGAATATCTGGACGACACTAAAAAACAAAATGCTGAGGAAGTTGTAGATTGAAATTTGGGATGTGTCAATAGAAATGTTTTGGCAAAAGCCGGACGACTTTTGGTATAATGACGCTCTGGCACGTTGCATGAAAGTCACGTGATTCAGCGTTTGACCTCGAAATGAACTTTCAATATCCTGCGCAGGTTAAAGATCAATAGTTGATTTTCAGTACCTTTGCAGGTATAAGTAAAAAATAATGACCGGATTACAGGAAAAACAGGATATTAGAAAGATGTCGGTAGATCAGTTGAAAAGCTGGATGACTGAACATGGTGAAAAAGCATTCCGCGGCAAGCAGATTTACGAATGGATATGGAAAAAATCGGCAAACTCTTTTGCTGAAATGACCAATCTTTCATTGGCTACCCGCCAGCTGATAGACGAACACTTTGTAATCCACGCCATGGATGTCGCCAAGCAGCAACAAAGTAACGACGGAACCATTAAGTCTGCCTTTCGTCTTTTCGACGGTAATCTGGTTGAAGGTGTTTTGATTCCGGCTACGGATCGGATGACAGCCTGTGTGAGTAGTCAGGTAGGTTGCTCATTGACCTGTAAGTTTTGCGCAACGGGTTATATGGACAGAAAGCGTAACCTTGAAGCAGGTGAAATTTACGATCAGGTGGTGGCCATTGCACGCCAGGCAGAACATAGTTTCAAGGCTCCGCTAACCAATATCGTATACATGGGTATGGGGGAACCGTTGCTGAATTATGTCAACGTTCTCAAATCCATTGAACATATTACCTCACCCGAAGGACTAAATATGTCGCCGAGACGTATTACTGTTTCGACCGCCGGTATTGCCAAGATGATTAAAAAATTGGGTGACGATGAAGTAAGGTTCAGACTGGCACTTTCATTACACGCAGCCAATGACGAGAAGAGGAATCAGATCATGCCGATCAATGAGTCTAACTCACTGGATAATCTTGCAGATGCACTCAATTATTTTTACGACAAAACCGGAAACCGTATTACTTTCGAGTATATCGTTTTTAATAATTTCAATGATACCCTGCAGGATGCAAAGGAATTGTGGGAGTTTACCAAACGTGTACCTGCCAGAGTCAATATTATTGAATATAATCCAATAGCAGAAGCTGACTTTACCAACACAGGAGCTGATAAGTTAGATAAATTTGCAGCTTATCTGGAAGATAGAGGTGTTTCTGTACATGTGCGCAGAAGTAGAGGAAAGGATATTGATGCGGCTTGCGGTCAGTTGG
>DASYHR010000285.1:0-3744 GCA_035998385.1 Dyadobacter sp.
TTGAGATCATCAGGAATACCTATGCAGAAAAGTTCGGGATTACTAATGTGCTTGTGCCCTGGTATGACGATGGCCTGGAAAAAGTGCTCACACTGATTTCATGGTTAAGCTCTGACCAAATTGAAAAGATTCTCTTTGAAGTCGCGCAGAACATGCGCGAAAATACAAGAGGATTTCCTGATCTGATGGTTTGGAATGACTCAGAATATGCCTTTATAGAAATCAAGTCCCCTACCGACCACCTTTCATCGCGGCAGCTTCACTGGCAGCATTTTTTTGCGGAACATGGCGTAAGCAGTCGGATCGTGCGCGTGAACTGGATTAAAGAAAATTGATTAGTATACAAAAAATGCCCTCCGATCAGCTGACCGGAGGGCATTTTTGTTGCTGGTTTATTTCGTCATTTCTTCTTATTCTCGACGACCTGTACGAATGGTCCGACTTTACCTTTTTTAACTGTCGCTTTGTAGTTCACTTTGCTCACTCCCTGAGGAATATCACATTTACCTGCAACTGTAGTCTGAACAGATGAGTACACTGTTTTAGCCCATGAAGGTATCTTGATGTTCGCTTTCGCTATTTCATCATTGATATTCAATGTGGCAGGGTTACAATCTTTCACCTCAATTTTACCTAACAGATAGTATTTAGAAACAGTGTTTGGAACTGTATCAACCGGGCAGATACATCCCTCGCACGAAGTGTTGGATTTGCCATATACCACCCGTTTTGTTTTAACAAGTTTGTACGCATATACTTCAAGATTACACTGTTTGAAACAGCCTTCGATTTCCTTCGTGATCGTGTCAGGCACCATTACAGAGAAACCTGTTGTACTTGCTTCACTTGAACAAGATGCGCAATCCGATGCCAACTGGCTGGTTACAGTCGCATAGTACTGACCCGCTACCGGACGTCCGTTTTTATCAAGATATGCTGCCGGAAATGCCAGCTGATTACCCTCCTGACAAACGACAGAAGCAATTACTTTGTCTTCTGCGCCATTCAGCTGGTGGATCTTCGCTGTAAATGTTTCAGTTTTGGTAGTATCAGGCGTAAGTCGGCTTGTCCATGTAAGTAGTATCGGTTCAGCAGCGGTTGTATCTTTTCCGGTACTGAATATATTTCCTTTGATTGACTGACCACCCATTTTTAACTCCAGATCAGGTGACATACACAAAAGCGGAGGTGTAGGATCTTTTCTGACAGGTACATCTCTCACGAAATTTCTTCTCATTGCCAAACCTGCGCTGAACCCACCATGTTTTCTCTGATACGGATAAATGGTTGCTCCGGGGAAGATATAGTCAAGTTTTGTACGGAATCCCATTGCCTCCACACCCCAGGCCCAAAGGCCATTTTTACTTGGAACAAAAAAGCCCAAAGTGGCTAACAGACCTGCATGGTATCGCTTATCGCTGGCCGTTACAGAATAGATATTGTTTCCCGTTACACGATCATAAATAAATATCGCTGCAGGAGTTGAACGAAAAAGCCCTCCTCTCACCGAAGCTTCCAAAAAAGGCGAACGAGGTTTTTTAGTAAAATTCAAATTCAGAACAGGTCCTACTGCAAAGTAATGATCTTCTGAAGAGCCTTTTCTGATAATGGCATCACTTACACCCGCTTCAGCAACGATACGATCTGTGAAGTCATTGATGTCTTTTCTGAAAAAGAAATTTTGTAATCCGGCTACTGCACCAAGCCCGAATTGTACACGGGACGGTTTGGTTTTAGATCTGAAAAAGTAATCTGCATTCAGAGCTGCATTGAAACCAATACCATTAAATAGTGACTTATCGCGGAATTTATCGGAATTGAATGTCGCATCCCAGCTTCCGCAAAATGCTACAGCCGGCCCGATGAAACCGCCTACCCGCCAAGGACTTACCTTACGTTCAATGCCGAGTGTATCACAACCACCCGGAGTATTACAAGCAGATGTGGTGGTTTCCTGTGCCATGGAACTGTAGCCAAACAGAAAACAGCAAACTAAAAACAATAACCTGAGTAAAGGATTTGTGCCCATAGAAAGTGTATAGATTTGTAAGTAATCAAAAAGTGTGTTTATAAAAAATTCGAACTAAAATGCATGGAAACAACTAACAGTTACCTAGTGAGACTACGAAGACCTCAATTGGTAACAGCATTTTTTTCAATCCTTTAAAAAAATATTTACAGAAGCACGGACACAGCACGGACACAGCACGGATCAGCAGGATTTGATGTCCGGATATTGTCATAAAATGCACATTACTATGATAATATCCGGCTGAAATTTATTTTAAGGAACCGTTTATTATCTTCGCTCAGATTACATATTCAATCAATAAAATCCATTTTCATGAGGCTTAAAAAATTATTGCTTTTCTCAGCATTGATAGCGGGGATAAGTACTGCTCATGCACAAACCAAACCTGATGACGTAAAGACATTTACGCTTTCCAACGGAATGAAATTCCTTGTACTGGAAGACCATTCCATTCCTACTGCCAATATGTATCTTTTCTGGAAGGTAGGATCCAGAAACGAAGTGCATGGCATTACAGGCCTTTCTCACTTTTTTGAACACATGATGTTTAACGGTTCAAAAAACTACGGACCCAAGCAGTTTGACAGGGTAATGGAAGCCAACGGCGGCTCCAATAACGCCTACACGACAGAGAACGTTACTGTATATACTGACTGGTTTCAGAAGGATGCACTCGAAACAATATTCAAGTTGGAGTCTGATCGTATCGCTTCGCTGAGCATTGATCCGAAAATGGTTGAAAGTGAGCGCGGGGTAGTTTTGTCAGAAAGAAGTACAGGACTTGAAAACAGCAATTACCGCTTGCTTGGAGAACTTGTACAATCGGTGGCTTTTCAGGAACACCCCTATATGTTTCCTGTGATTGGCTTCGAATCCGATATCAAAAGCTGGACGCAGGAAGATCTTGAAAACTATTTCAAAACCTACTACTCGCCTAATAATGCGACGGTTGTTATTGTAGGTGATATTCAGGCCGACCAGGTACGCAAGCTGGCTGACCAGTATATGGCGCCGATACCTGCCCGAGGATTACCTCCTAAAATCCGTACGATTGAGCCGCAGCAAAATGGAGAGAGACGTGCAACCGCTTACAAAGATATCACCACGCCTAACGTACTGCTGGCTTACCACACGCCTCAGACTGGCCATGAAGATTATTATGCGCTGGATTTGTTCAGCAGTTTACTCACTTCCGGTAATTCGTCAAGGCTGATCAAATCATTGGTGATGGATACAACGATTGCATCGCGCGCATTTTCTTTCCTGGGCGAAGGATTCGATCCGAATATCTTCAACATCTATGCAATTGCAGGCAAAGGAGTTACGGAACAGGATCTTGAAAAGGCATTACTTGCTCAGATTGATCTCATCGCAAAGGATGGCGTTTCTGAAAATGAGCTTCAAAAGGTGAAAAACCAGAAGCTAATGGAGTTCTACCGATCACTGGAAACGATCAACGGAAAAGCAAATAGCATGGGAACGTATGATGTGTTTTTCGGAGATTACAAAAAGATGTTTGAAGCCCCGAAACTGTACGAGAAAGTAACTACTGAGGATATCAAGAAAGTTGCCGCCAAATATTTCACAGAAAGAAACAGAACGGTAGGCTACCTGCTTCCTGAAAAAAATCAGGAAAAGTAAGATCAATACTCAAACGATCGGTACAAACTGATCAGACAAAACGATATCACAATGAAAAAAATATTTTCCCT
>DASYHR010000289.1:0-2861 GCA_035998385.1 Dyadobacter sp.
TTTTCTAAAAAAAGGTCTGCTCGGAAGTATGGGCCTTTATGGACTTGCCAATCAGACGCAAATCACTCAACCTTTGGATCATGAGCTGATTATTCCTGCCGCAAAAGGGAAATCAGTCATCAATCTGGCCGTTGCTCCTATCAAGCAGGTCAAGGTAGGATTGATCGGTATTGGAGCGAGAGGAAGTGGCCATGTGAGCCAGTTCGCCGCTTTGTTTCCTGATAAAGCGAAGGTAACGGCACTCTGCGACATTCAACCTGAACGTGTAGAAAAAGCTGCCGCCAAGCTTAAAATCAAAGGCCAGGATGCAACAACCTATTCGGGCAAGCCTGACGCCTGGAAGGAAATGGTGAAACGCGATGATATTGATCTGGTGGTGATTGCGACCCCTTGGCGCGACCATGTTCCTATGGCGGTGTACGCGATGCAACATGGCAAACATGTGGTGATAGAAGTGCCTGCTGCGTTGACGCTGGACGAGTGCTGGCAACTTGTCAATACAGCTGAAGAAACCCAGCGCAACTGCATGATGATGGAAAACGTATGTTACGGAGATGAGGAGCTATGGGTACTAAACATGGTTCAGCAGGAGGTTTTTGGTACATTGACCTATGCAGAAGCCGCCTACATTCACAATCTGACTGACTTGATGTTGAGTGAGAAAGGTTATTACGATTTCTGGAGACTGAAAGAAAATATTGCTCACGATGGCAACTTGTATCCGATGCACGGTTTGGGTCCTGTAGCTCAATACCTTGAAATTTTGCGTGGTGATCGCTTCGAACATATTGTGTCGATGAGCAGTTTGGAAGCGTCGCTGTCTGAAAGTATCAAAAAACTTCCTTCTGGTCACCCCTATTCGGGTTTCAAAGGAACGATCCGACATGGTGATATGAATACGTCGATGATCAAGACGAATAAAGGCCGGATGATTACATTGAAACACGATGTGGTATCACCTCGCCCTTACGACCGTATCAACGCATTGGCCGGAACACATGCCTATCACGAGGGCTACCCAAGCAGGTTATCCATTATCGACAAGGGCCACGAATTCCTGAAACAGGCTGATTACAACGAATACAAGAGTAAATACAAACATCCGATCTGGGACAAACTTAAGAAGGAGATTGAGGTGAATGGCGGACACGGAGGCATGGATTTCGTCCTGATTTACAGAATTATCGATGCACTTAACCAGGGGCGTCCGATGGATATGGATGTCTATGACGCGGCAACCTGGAGCTCTGTAATACCACTATCAGAAACGTCGGTGAACAAAGGAAGCGTTGCCGTTAAATTCCCTGACTTTACCAGAGGCAAGTGGAAGGAGAATAGGGAATTGGGTATTATGACGAGTCTGTAGATTAAACAAAATGAACAAAGGCTTCGGCAGGAATTACTCAAATCCTTGCCGAAGCCTTTTATATGTGTTCGAATGTGATTTTATGCTATCAGAAATTCAGCTCGACCCACAAACCCACTAACAATTCCTCTCCGCTTAATTTTGTATCCTTTCCCACTTTTGCTTCAATAGAACCATTTTCCCGATAGATATAAGCCGTTTTATTATAGCGATCTATCAGCCAGCCTAATTTGCAACCATTGGAAAGATACTCTTCCATTTTTATTTTCAGGTTTGTAAGGTTGTCATTTTCAGATACCACCTCTACTACAAGATCCGGACATATTGGAGCAAATTTGATACGATCAGATTCCGGAATAGCTTCCCAGCGTTCCCTTGCTATCCATGATACATCAGGAGATCTTACAGAACCGTCCGGTAAAGTAAACCCTGCAGAAGAATCAAAAACATAGCCTGCTTTGGAATACCGATTCCAAAGTCAGATCTGTCCGTTGATATCTGAATTGTAAAATCCTGTATCAGAACCGGTCAGAGCCGTAACAATGATATTACCTGCCTTATCTCTTTCCAAAAGCAACTGCGAGTTCGCCTGACAGAGATCAAAAAACATATCTTCTGTAAAAGTCACAATGGAATTATTTGCAATTCCATAATATCTTATTTTTTAACAGACAGAAAATTAACTTTTTGGTCAATAAAACTTCTATTTCTTCTCAATCCCGGCAAGAATCCGGCCAATATCATTGGCCCGGTTCATGAATGACAAACTGGTACCAGTATCCCGGTCATCAATCGCATTCTTGAATTTTTTCAGCAGTTCGATATAGTCATTCAGCGCTTTGGATACGTTTTGTTTATTCTGATCAAAAATGGGTGCCCACATTTGCGGCGAACTTTTGGCAAGCCTTACTGTAGATGAAAATCCAGTACTCGCCATATCGAAAATCGCCTTCTCGTCGCGTTCCTTGTCCAAAACAGTAAGTCCCAAAGCGAATGAGCTGATGTGGCTCAAATGAGATACATATGCCAGATGCAGATCGTGTTCAACCGGGGTCATGTAATGGATTTTCATTCCTACATCACGCAAAAATGCTTCCACCAAACCAAGGGAATCCGGATGGCTTTTTTCTTTTCCGCAAATGATGACGTTTTTGTTTTCCAAAAGCTCCTTAAATGCAGCTCCCGGTCCAGAATTCTCAGTTCCCGCCATCGGGTGTACCGCCACAAACTGGTTACGCTTTGGATGATTGTCGGCCAAAGAGCAGATCAACTCTTTCGTAGAGCCCAGATCCATGATCGTAGCTCCTGACGGAAGTTTGTCCAGCATATCAGGAAGTAAGGTATTAATTACGTCAACCGGAGTAGCCAGTACATTCAATTCCGATATGCTCAATGCCTCGTCCAGCGTAGCGATCTCATCGACAATGCCTTTTGCAAGGGCGATTTTCTGGTTGACAACCGAATTATCAACCCCTATAAATTTTACATGCGGATA
>DASYHR010000299.1:0-2632 GCA_035998385.1 Dyadobacter sp.
CACCAGGCATTCCGCTCGCAGGCATATTTTTCTGTTGCATTTCAGCTACTGCTTTTGCTTCACCCGCCATTTTATCACTCATCACACTTGTTGCTACGGACGACAATGATGCAGTGAGGAAAATCCAGAGAACAAATTGTGTGAGTCCTACCAGCGCCACGCCAATAATCTTACCCATCATAAGCTGATATGGTTTTACAGAAGAAATGATAACCTCAACGATCCTGTTGGTTTTCTCCTCTGTAATTCCACGCATCACCTGGGTTCCATATATAAACACCGACATATAGATCAGAAAAGCGCAAATTCCGCCGATCACTGTAGCTGCTCCGGAACTACTTGCTTTCTCTCCTTCCGCGCTCAAACTAATCGTTTCAGATTTCACATTCACACGTGAATCTTCAAGGATCTTATGTGTAATACCAGCTTCAGACAATTTAATTTCTTCAATCTGTTTTTCGATTACGTCCTCAATGCCTGATTTCAGCTCCATACTTACGTTTTTGGCAGCATAAATCCGGACACTTTTAGGGTCTTTGATCACATCTTTTGGGATGTATACCAAAGCATTGGCTCCGCTTTTTTGAAATTCGCTTTTAGCTGAATCAATAGGAGATGACAAATAGGTAAACTTCAACGATTCGGAATCCTTAAATTGGTTGGTGAACATATTGCTTTCGTCCACAACCTGTACGGTTTTCAGCTCCACCGAACCTATCGCTATCCAGATCACAGCCGCATAAAACGCAGCAAAAAGCAAGGGGCCGAGGATCGTCATGATCAGAAATGATTTCTTTTTGACCCGCACCAGATACTCTCTTCTGATAACCAGAAATATATTACGCATTAGCTAGTTTTGTTAATGTTTAATTCGATAAATAGAATTGTTTATTGCGTTCAAATGACTGTTATCCTTCGGGAACCTCGTTAACCGCCCGCATGAAAATATCGCTCATGGTTGGTATATTTTCACCGAATGACCGTATTTCAACCTGATTCAATAAATTACCTAATAGCTGATTCGGCGTTGCTCCCAGTGGCAAATGGATATTGGTACGCCTGAAACCACCTTCAACTTCTTTGCTATTCTCCAGTGTGTATCTTTCCGGATTTATTGCCAGCTCTCCTCTGTATTCCACAAAGTAGGTATTGGTTTTGAACTGTTCTTTGATATCCCTTTTGGCGCCATCCAGTACTTTGTGTGATTTGTGAATAAGCGCGATGTTATCACAAAGCTCCTCGACAGTCTCCATTCTGTGCGTAGAGAATATGATCGTACTCCCTTTTTGTTTCAGCTCCAGAATTTCATCCCGTATCAGATTGGCATTAATCGGGTCGAATCCTGAAAACGGCTCATCCAAAATAATCAGGTCAGGCTCGTGAAGAACGGTGGATACGAACTGCACTTTCTGCTGCATGCCTTTGGAAAGATCCGACACCGTTTTATCCCACCAGGTTTTGATATCGAATTTGATAAACCAAACTTTCAGTTTATCCATCGCTTCTTTTTGGGAGAGTCCTTTTAATTGTGCAAGATAGAGCAACTGCTCCCCTACTTTCATCTTCTTATACAAACCACGCTCTTCCGGAAGATACCCGATCCGGGATATATGACCTGCGTTAAGAGGCTGACCGTCAAAAAGAATTTGCCCTGAATCCGGTCCGGTGATTTGGTTGATGATCCTTATAAGTGATGTTTTACCTGCGCCGTTTGGTCCGAGTAATCCAAAAATGCACCCTTTTGGAATATTAACGCTTACATCGTCCAACGCTTTGTGCGTGGCATATTCCTTGGTTACATGTTGTACTTCAATAATATTCATATCGATGGTTTAAGGGAACTGAGATCAGAGCATGAAATGCTGAGTTGGTTGTAATACAACCGCGAATAGTCAAAGATGCAAACTATCGGCGCTTTCTCAAAAGCAAGTATTACGAACACCCCTTTTTAAATGACTAATGGCACCAAATAAAAAACGAGCGGGTAATCCGCTCGTTCAAATATTTTAATAGAAAAACATCGTTAGTCTTCCGGATAAGGAACATACACGAATCCTGAAAAATCTCCCAAGAGAGCAAACAGGCAGCAATATTCATCCGCATTTTTATAATTTTCCTTGAATGCCTCAATCGATTCTTCCCCGATCAGTTTGCGATCCACAAACTCCTGCATGTAGGATGCTTTATAACTATAGCGATTGGTGAGTTCTTCAGCACCGATCAACAATAGCCCCAATTCTACTTCAGTATACGCCAGCACGAAAATCGGATAATCCGAAAAACCCCGCTTACGTATCTGGTAAGATGCTTCCTTTAGCTGATCCGAAATTTTGATAAAATCCTCCGAAATCAACCCCATGATCTGCCTGTTAATCTCCGGAGAGTTGGCATCATCCATCATGGCATTCTCATTGCTGTTACTAATCATTTTTATGGCTGTCGGCTCTCAGCTATCGGCTGTCGGCCACTTGGATTTTAAATCTTAATTAATACTTATAGCTACTATTCTACCCCCCTAAGCTGAAAGCCGATTGCCGACGGCCGATAGCCATCGTCACATTCTCGCTGCAAGCAGCAACGTCAGATCCTTATATCTCATATTGAAACTGCGGGCGATGTGTGAGTTGGTCAG
>DASYHR010000336.1:0-3305 GCA_035998385.1 Dyadobacter sp.
ATATTTGGCTGTATTTAAACGATTCAATAATTCTGTCGGGGCATATCCATATTGCTTTTTGAAAGCATACGAAAAATGTGACAGGTTTTCAAAGCCGGTCTCATAACAAACATCCATCGGCTTCTTTCTCTTTTCTACAAATTGGTAATGCGCCAACTCCAGCCGCTTTTGCGTGAGCCACCTTTGCGGTGTGACATTGAATGCTCTACTAAAATCGCGCTTGAATGTTGTCAGACTCCTGCCGGTGAGATAGCCAAATTTTTCCAAAGGCAGATTAAACATAAAATGTTTCTCCATATAACTCACAAGATCAACTCTTCCAGGCTCACTGTAATTGGCAAGCACATGATCAATATCTTTATCAATTGTCCGAAGAATACTGACTGCTTCAGTGATCTTTAATGACGCGATATCCTCAGGAAGTTCAGCCAAATTAAAATATGGAATCAAAGAAGCCAGACAACTTTCCAGTAGCGGATGGTTATTGAAAGAATAAATCTTATGAGTCGTGATCGGTTGGGGTTTCAGATCTAGTCTGCCATAAAAACTCCGAAGTCTTTCGGTAGACAAATGCATCACTACAGTTTTATGCGGCTCTCCGTCTACGGGATAATTGACAATTGTGGCCAGCTGATTGCGCGGGATCAAAAAAATATCTCCTTTTCCGAAAAAATAAGTTGCATCCGCCTGCACAATCTTGGTTTGACCAGAAATGAACCAGATCAGCATGTGCTGTTCAAACATGATATCTGACTTAAAAAACTTGTCATCATAAGATGAGAGCTTAATGTCTTCTGTGATGTATTTTGCCTGATATTCCATTAATCCCGATTTGAAGAACATACCTCTGGTCACTACGAAGATAGTATTTACTGCTGATCTCCGCAGCGTCAGCAGGTTTTTGTGACTACAGCTTGAAAGATACCCCTGCGATTTTTTCAGTCCAGTTCCATAGACGTTCAGCATTTTTGCCATCCAACGAATAAGCCCTAACGCCATTGGAAGCGCCCGGGTCAGTAGATACCTGGGCTACTTCGACATCTTCACAATAAACGCCACCAATTTCATTCAATAGCGGACTTGTGGCGCACCAAACCGTAGTTGCAGCGCCCTGTGGAATGTTTTTCAACGAAGCTGCAACTTCGGGCAAAAGATTTCCCTTGCCGTCGACTAAACCTAATTTTTGAAACGTCTCTAATGATGCCTCGCGGCCTAATTCCGTACCTGCGATTGATCCCGGATGCAGTGAATAGGCTCTTACGCCGAATTCCTTTGCCCGCTTGTCCAGTTCAAGTGCAAACAAATTACTCGCCGTTTTAGACTGACCGTATGCCAGGAGTGTTTCGTAAGATCGGCGGCTAAAGTCAGGATCATCAAAATCAAAATTATTAAACTGATGCCCTTGTGACGATACATTGACAACTCTGGCCCCACCGGCTTGTTTCAGTGCAGGCCATAATCTTGCGGTCAGGTGAAATTGTGCGACATAGTTGGTAGCCAGCTGAGATTCTATACCACGGCTGTCAAAACGTAACGGCACCCACATAATTCCCGCATTATTAATTAGTATATGTAGCGAACGGTCAGATGATAGAAATTCTTCGGCGAAGGCATCAATAGAAGCAGGTTGCATTAAATCCATTTCCCGAAGCTCGGTATTGGCGATGCCTTCCAGATTTCTCGCTGCCTTCCTCAGGTCCCTGGCAGGTACAATCACGGAGGCACCCGCGCCAGCCAGCGTCTTTACAGTTTCCAGGCCAATACCTGTACTGCCTCCGGTAACAATTACGGTCTTTGCTGTCAGATCAATATTCTTGATTACGTCATGGGCTGTTGATGAGGCTTAAATCCTGAACCTACAGATTTTTGCGCTGCTCCCTGATCATTACATTGTCTCATGTTTTCTAAAAGTTTTATTTGTTCAATGAGACAAATGTACAGGAGCCCCCGTACAGCTATTTTGTTTAAAAGTCCGAATCGGCTTTGTTTAAAAGACCACTACTCTAAGACCGGTACGAAAGGGCATAAAAAAAAGATTCTGACTTGATCTTGTAGCGAGACAAGTCAAATCAGAATCTTTGAAAATAATTGCCGGTTCCTGTCAGCCCATCACCAACTCGCCCAAAGCTTCTTTTGTAAAACCTTTAAGCTCGTCTGTACGATGTTCGCGTATTTTTTTAACCCATGAAGGATCGGATAATAACGGGCGTCCTACCGCAACGAGATCAAAATCGCCACGATCCATCCGCCGCATCAGCTCATCCAGTGAACTTGGCTGTGAGCTTTCGCCTGCAAACGCTGCCAGAAACTCTCCGGTCAACCCTACAGAACCTACAGTAATGGTTGGTTTACCAGTTAGTTTTTTCGCCCATCCTGCAAAATTAAGATCTGATTCTTCGAACTCAGCCTCCCAGAATCTTCTTTGTGAGCAGTGAAAAATATCTACACCAGCTTCGGAAAGCGGATTAAGCCACGCCTCCATCTCTTGTGGAGTTTTAGCCAGTTTATTGTCATAAACCGACGGCTTAAACTGAGACAAACGCAGAATAATGGCAAAGTCCTCGCCTGTTTGTCTGCGTACTTCTTTGATAACTTCAACGCCAAAACGGGTACGTTCAGCAAGCGTTTTGCCGCCATATTGATCCGTGCGGTTGTTGGTCTGATCCCAGAAAAACTGGTCAATCAGATATCCATGGGCACCATGTATTTCCAATGTATCAAAACCCAGTCGTTTCGCATCGGCAGCAGCGCGGCCAAATGCCTGAATGGTATCTGCAATGTCAGTGTCGGTCATCGCCTGTCCGTTTTTCACACCAGGCTTTCCGTATCCCGACGGTCCCTCGAAAGGTCCTGAAGGTAACCAACCTGAATAATGATTGTCCATCACACCCATGTGCCAGATCTGTGGTCCCATAGCACCGCCGGCTGTATGAACACCGTCAATCACATTTTTCCATCCTGCCAAAGCCTTCTCTCCATGGAATTGCGGGACGTTTTCATCATTAGATGACGCGACCCGGTCGATTACTGTACCCTCAGAGAGGATCAAACCAACTTCGCCTTCAGCCCTTCGCTGGTAATAGGCCGCGACCTGATCGGTAGGCACACCTTTGGGTGAAAAAGACCGGGTCATCGGAGCCATTACAATACGGTTTTTCAAATTCAGCGATTTCAAATTGAAAGGCTTGAACAAATTATCGGTATTCATAAATTGTAACTTATACTAAATCAGGATTAAATTGACGTATTTTTAATATAAGGAAAGCAGGTCAAGGAAATTACATTGTCCGCTGACTCGGAAATCT
>DASYHR010001095.1:0-4822 GCA_035998385.1 Dyadobacter sp.
GCGAGAGAAGACTGGATCTTGCAACAAACCAATACGAGACATTCATGTATCCAACATTTCAGATTACCCCATTTGGCGTAAGGGCAGGA
The DNA here is from genome assembly GCA_035998385.1 of Dyadobacter sp. Taxonomy (GTDB): domain Bacteria; phylum Bacteroidota; class Bacteroidia; order Cytophagales; family Spirosomataceae; genus Dyadobacter. The sequence goes on from DASYHR010001095.1 coordinate 90, forward strand.
AAACAAACGGGTGTATTTGCAGAAATCGGTTATGGATACAAGGGGATTATCAATTTGGGATTGAGCAGCCGATTCTAAATAATTCGATGGTTAAATAAAAAATCCTTGCAGCAAAGCCGCAAGGATTTCTCTTTTAACCTAAACTAAATCGAACTTATTACAATTTTACAACGTATCAGTTAGACTTTTCATTTGATTTTTTTTCGTCTTTTTTCACTTCTTCTTTCTTTTTCTCTACCAGATCACCCGCATTCAAATTTTTAGACACTACGATGTAGGGTCCGGATATGATCTGATCTCCTTCTTTAACTCCTGAGACGATCTCTATATTTTCAAAGTCACTGATGCCGGTCTTCACTTCCCGCATTTCAGCTTTTCCGTTTACATCAACAAAAACAACTTCTTTTACTACTACCGGCGCTTTGGCTTTTTTGTCATCATCTGTACCCTCTTCAACAGGAGCAGCCGGAGTATTATTTCTGGTTGTTACAGCTGCAATAGGAACTGATACCACTCCATTTTTACGTTCAGTGATGATTTCGACTGAGGCAGTCATACCTGGCTTAAATGGATAGGATTTTTTGGCACGTGTACCCATCAGATCACTGAATGACTCATTCAATATTTTCACTTTTACCTGAAATTCAGTAACAGCATCGGCTGAAACGCTGGCTGTGGTAGTACTGGAAGCCAAACCAGCAGCAGTATTTGCAATCTCTTTTACAATACCCTTGAACTTACGACCAGATGCGTTGTAAGCATCAACATCAATTTCAGCTGTATCGCCGATCGAAACCCGTACAATATCGTTTTCATTCACATTCACACGCACTTCCATGTTGCTGAGGTTGGCGATACGCATCATTTCGGTACCCGCCATTTGAGATGTACCTACTACACGCTCTCCTACTTCCACATTCAGCAAAGAAACAATACCGCTTACAGGAGCAAAAATCGTTGTTTTACGTAAGTTTTCAGCGGCATCTCTCATGCCTGCCTCTGCATTTTTGATATTAAACAAAGCTGCCGAAACGTTTGATTTTGCTGACGCCACATCTTGTTGTGCCACCGCATAATTCGATTCGAAAGTTTCAAAATCCGAAGCCGAAATTACTTTGTCACCGTATAGCTTTCTATTTCTGTCAAAGTTGGCTTTAGCCTGAACCAGCCTCGACTCTGCCTGCAATACCATGGCTTTTGTTTGCTCATAATTCGCTTTACTGGAATTCACAGACGCCTGCGCACGGGCCATCAGTGACTCATAGTTATCGGGTCTGATTTTTAATAATAGCTGCCCTTTTACAACAGAATCTCCCTCTGCTACATTGAGGCTGATAATCTCTCCTGATACATCCGGACTCAGTTTTACTTCTACTTCTGGCTGCACTTTTCCGGATGCCGTAACGCGTTCAATGATATCGTTGCGTTTTACTGCTGTGTATTCCACCTCGGTCTTTTTAGGCTGACCGATCAACCCTGCCTGTTTGGCTCCGAATAGTCCGACAACCAACACCAGCAGAATTCCTCCGGTGATCCACCATACTTTGTTTGAAGATTTACGCGCCATATAATTATTCGTTTGCAGATTAATATTGTAAAGGGTTGTCGTTAAGATATCAGATCGTCAGCTTAGAAATCCGACAATGGACGGTTCATATAAAAGTCAAGCACTTTTGTTCTGAAAACATAGTCGTATCTGGTCTGGATCAGATTGGCATTGGCTCTATCGAGATTGGCTTTTGCGATGTTATACTCCACCGAATTGATTGCACCCACATCAAAACGAACCTGCGCAACACGGAAACTTTCAGTCAGTGCCTGCACCTGATTAGCCGTTGCTGAGTAACGCTTGGCTGAGTTATTCATATCAATATAAGCCTGCTCCACATTTCTACGAATCGACAACTGTACCTGTTGTGACTGATACTCCGCATTCTTCTGCTGTAATTTCGCATTAGCCACATTGTATCTCACCTGAAACTGACTGAAAATCGGAATACGCAAACTCAAACTGATGGCAGAATTTCTGTTACCATCGAGCTGATTGAAATAACCAAAGTCCTGAAGCCGTCCGTTAGGCGTTGTCACACGCTGAATCACCGGAACAGAAATTCCTTGATAAGAAACAAAGTTTGTTGTAGAAGGCACTTCAATAGTAGTACTTCCCGTCCCGTCCGCAACAAAACGCTGTCGTGGAGCAACACTTGAATAGTTGGTTCCCATACCGGCACTAATGCTGAGAGAAGGCATAGCAACACCTTTTACAATATCTATGTTCTGCCTTGCAGACTCCACTCTCAATTGAGCGGCTTTCATTTGCGGCAGATTGCCCAGGGCAACATCGTAAATTTCCTGAATAGTGGCATCGTAGGGTTGTAAAGCAGGATCCCCTACAGCAATTTTCACAAGCGTAATCGGCTCACTTCCCGGCATATTCATCAACTGCTTCAAATTCAATTTTGCAGTTTCCAGGTTATTCTGTGCATTCACAAGGCTCAACTCATCATTTGCCAATTGTGACTTCAAATCTAAAAGATTGCTTTCTGCAAGTGTTCCAGCCGATACAAGCTTACCGGTACGATCCACCTGAAGCACAGAAGCGTCAACTTGTCTTTGTGCTACTTCAATCAACTCCTGATTAGAAATGACCTGCAGGTACGAAAGCGCTACATTCAGCATCAGATCATTACGCGAGGCATCAAGATCCTTCTGGCTCGCCTTCAGATTGGTAGCATTTCTTTTGATTGTATTGTGCAGCTGCATCCCATTAAACAATGCTAATGAAGCACCCAGCTGGTAATTCGTAGAATTGACGCTTTGCTGTACGTAAGTATTGGTAAAAGGGTCAATGTTACGACCGGAACTGAATCCCTGTCCGGCACTGAAACTCAGGCTTGGCCACCGTTGCCAGCGGGATTGATTCAGGATATTTTCATTAGAGGCAACCTGCAATTCGGTAATCTTTACGTCCGGATTGGTTTCAAGTGCTATCCGGATGCAGTCTTCCAGAGAATAGGTGTTCGGTGCCTGCTGCACTTTATTTTGTGCGGAAACAGATTGAAACGAGGTAAATCCTGCAATTATCAGCGCAATAAGTACGGATTTTCGTAACGATTTAGTCATGCTTATATAAGTTTGATAATCAATATTACATGTTGTAATAAGAAACAACCATCCATTTTGTACGGACGGTTGCATATCTGGGTAAAGGGCGATATGTGGGTTTTATCAGGAATGAAAGAACAGATATCCGAGCCATATACCAGCCAATACGCCGATCAGGTCAGCAATGAGTCCGGCCACGATCGCATACCGTGTATTCTTGATCCCGACAGAACCAAAATACAAGGCAACAATATAAAGAGTGGTATCAGCGGAACCCTGGAAAATACATACCAGCCGGCCCACAAAGGAATCAGGTCCGAATTCTTTCATTGCATCAATCATGAGGGCCCGGGCCCCGCTCCCGCTTAATGGTTTCATCAATGCTACGGGAAGTGCATCGGTAAAATCTGTATTGAAACCTGAAAATGAAAATATCCACTTCATAAAGTCGATCAGGTAGTCCATGGCGCCGCAGGCACGGAAAGCACTGATAGCAACAAGTAAACCGACGAGATAGGGAATAATGGTAACTGTTGTGGTGAATCCAGCCTTCGCTCCTTCAATAAATGATTCAAAAACATTTACTTTTTTGACCATTCCCCAAAACAAAAATCCCGCTACAACACCCAGCAATACCGCATTTCCGGTAAAAACGGAAATGGTCTCGATCTGTTCTTTTGGTAAACCTGACAAATACCAGAGCAACAATCCCATCACAGTGGTAATGCTGCCCAATCCTAACAAAACAGACTTGTTGAAAAGATTCGTCCGTTGCCAGGCGGCGGTGATCAGCATAGCGGCCACAGTGGTAACATACGTCCCTACCACGCAGGGAATGAATACATCGGAAGGACTTTGCGCACCCAGAATAGCCCGCTGGGCGATGATTGATAAAGGAATGATTTGTAAGCCGGATGTGTGAAGCACAAGAAACATGATCTGTGCATTGGATGCGGTGTCCTTACTGGGATTGAGTTCCTGCAAACTTTGCATGGCCTTAAGGCCGAATGGTGTCGCTGCATTGTCAAGCCCGAGCATATTGGCAGAAAAATTCATAATCATCTGTCCATTGGCAGGATGATCTTTGGGAACTTCCGGAAAAAGCTTGTTGAAAAACGGACCGATCAGACGAGCCAACGCGTTAATAATTCCTGCCTTTTCTCCCACATTCAAAATTCCCAGAAAGAAAGTCATCACACCTGTGAGCGGCAGAGCGATGTCCATTACAGCAATTTTGGACATCTCCAGCATTCCCTCAGTGATGGATTTGAAGGTTTGCACATCGCCCGTCATGATAAATTTCAGAAAGGCAATCAAAAAAGCAATTACAAAAAAGGCTACGAAGATGTAGTTTAATGCCATATGGGATTACTGCGGGATGGTCTGGTTATTTAGGAATGTTAGCGTGAATCTGATCCCGTGATGTTACCTCACGTTTAAATCGATCTTCAAATTGGGTGTAAAATAGCATAAATTGATGACAGCTTTCTATCTTTATGCCTACACGATCTAACTTTTCTATAGTATGATAAAGAAATACGGTATTCTGTTGGTAGGGTTTCTTGCGGTTGCATGCGGGAAAGAAAACAAAACTGACACGGATAAAGGAGGAATGGTGATTGTCAATG
>DASYHR010000395.1:0-8644 GCA_035998385.1 Dyadobacter sp.
CAGATCTTGTCTTCGGTTACAAGTTCGGATGGTACCACATCCAGAAACTGCTCGCAGGATGTAGAGCAGCTTAAAAGCGCACCTGCGATGAATATTTTAGAAATATACTTTTTCATGTTGATTCCAATAATTACAGATTACAGACCAATTGTTAAACCAGAGTTAAATACACGCTGCTGAGGGTAGTTTCTTGAATTGTCAGGTATCTCAGGATCGAAGACCTTAATTTTATCCCATGTAATCAGGTTGATCGCATTCACAAAAAGCCGAACATTTTTCAAACCCACTTTGGCAGCTATCGTTTTAGGTAAAGTGAAACCCATTTCAACATTTTTCAGACGTACGTAATCTCTTGAAACCAACCAATGTGTAGATGCGCGGTTGTTGTTGACATTGTTCGCAGATGACAAGCGAGGGTATTTGGCAGTTGGGTTGTCAGGAGTCCAGTAATTGTCTTTAACATCGGCCATAACGCCCACATCGCCGCTGAAAGGCCATACTACGTCGCCAGTAAGCCAGACACTTCCCCCAAAAGCGCCCTGCAACAAGACACTGAAGTCGAATAGCCTGTTATTGTAGCCGAACGAGAAACCTGCCATGGTCGTTGGCAAAGTCACTTTACCATTGTATGCCCTGTCAAGGTCGTTAATCACATTGTCACCATTCATGTCTTGGTATTTGATGTCTCCAGGTATAATGGTGCCGAACTGAGACTGGCTCGGGCTGTTGTCAATATCTTCCTGGCTTTGGAAATAACCAAGGGCAATGTGCGAGAGCTGCTCATTGATACTTCTGCCGGTTCTTCTTGCATAAGGACGGTCGGCATAACTAGGCTCGTCCATCTGAATGATTTTGTTTTTTGCAAATGATACATTGCCCTTTACGAAAAAGCTTCCGGCTGTGCCCAATCCTTTTCTGAGCTGCGCTTCGAGTTCAAATCCTTTATTCTCAACTTCTCCCAAATTAAGATAGGGAAGGCTGGTAATTCCGGTCGTAGCGGGAATTGTGCCTGGCTGCGCAAGAATATTTTTTCTACGTTCGTAAAAGATGTCTCCGGAGAATGTAAACTCGTCATTGAAAAAACCTGCATCTATACCGAAGTTGTATTTAAGCGCTTTTTCCCATGTTACATTCGTGGCTCCCAGCATGTCTTCCGCTGCACCAGGATAGCCAACACCATTGTAATCACGACCAAATGTATAGCCACCTACGCTCTGCGACCAGGTGCTCTGGTATAAGAATCTGCGCTGACCGATTTTGTCGTTACCCACCGAACCTACAGATCCACGAAATTTCATCAAGCTAACAAATGGAACTCCGGTTTTGAAAAATGATTCGTTTGATAAGATCCACGAAGCTGAAGCTGACGGGAAGAAATCATAACGACGACCGGCAGGAAAATTTTCCGACCCGTTGTATCCGAAGTTGATCTCGCCGAAATAGGTATCGTTATAAGCGTAAGTTGCTCGTCCGACAAATCCATCGTATTTGAAAGGAAGACCCGCAATCGCATTGGCTGCTCCGGTTGCAACTGCGTCAAAAAAGCTTTGCTGATTGTACAAGAACATCCCCGTGACATTGTGTTTCTTGCCAAACGTGCGGTCGTAGTTTATATAAAATTCCATCCATGTACGCCGGTTACTATTGGAATTTACTCCGTATCCAAGTGTGTTGGTTCCCTCCATGATGCGTCGGTAAGTTCCCTGGGACAGGTCAGTTGCGTCTTCGTCAGCCAAAGAATACTGATACGTCCACATGTTTTTTGTGCGGCTTACATTTCTGAAACTGTAAGCATCAAAGGACAATCGGCCCTTCATACTAAGCCCTTCTGTAATGAATGGCAGTTTGAGGGTAAATCCTGTGGTCGCTTGCAAGGTATTTTCGAAGTTACGCTGATACCCGAGCTGGGTTATGCGGCCGTAAGGATTGTAGGCTTTAGAGTCCAAACCTGAAATACTGCCGTCAGGATTGGTAACCGGATACAGCCATGGCTGCATGGCCTGAAGGTTTCCGAAAATTTCGCCTGCTCCGATTGCGGGGAAGTTATTATCACGGACAATACTTCCCAGATTAAGCTCCATATCCAGATAGCGGTTGATATTCAAATCGATATTGGAGCGAAAATTATAACGATTGGATCGAGCCTGGATGTCATATTCTGAAATTTCATTTGCGTGATTATACAAACCATTCTGGCGAAGATATGACAGGGACACAAAGTGTTTCACAGTATTGTTACCACCTGAAATGTTGATGTTTGCCTGAGACATAGTAGATGATGGGCGAATCATCTCTTTAAGCCAGTTTACGTTCGGATAAAGATATTCATATGATGGCTTGCTGCGGTCGCGAAACTTATTGAGGTAATCATCGGTATACAGTGTCGCGTTCTTATTGTCATTGATCAGTGCAGTTCTGTACAGCGAAAGCGCGTCATACGAGTCCAGATATTCCGGCAGGCGTGTGGGAGCCTGAATACCATGCTGCATGGTTACTGAAATGCTGGATTTCCCGTCCACACCACGGCGGGTCGTTACCAACACAACTCCATTTGCTCCCCTTACCCCATATACGGCAGTGGAGGAGGCGTCTTTCAGTATTGTAACAGAGGCCACTTCATTAGCATCAATACTTCCAAATGAGCGCTCAACACCATCAACGAGAATCAAAGGGTTTTGGCTACCTGAAAAAGTGGCCATTCCCCGAATCCATAACTGAGCTCCGTCATAACCCGGTTCTCCGCTGTTCTGTAGCGTGGTGAGTCCGGGTAATCTACCAGCCAGTGCGTTGCTTAAATTGGCAACCGGACTTTGGGTTAGTTCCTTTGTCCCAACCGACGAGATTGCGCCGGTGACCGTCAGCTTTTTCTGGGTACCGTAACCAACAACAACAAATTCGTTAAGATCGTTATTCTGTTCCAGTAAAGTGATTTTAATCTCACGGCCGGGTGCGGCCTTTACAGATTGTGTTACATATCCGATAAAGCTGATTACGAGGGTGTCCTGGACAGAAGCGCCTATTGAGAATTTTCCGTTTACATCAGATGTGGTACCTCTCGTGGTACCTTTCACCTGAATAGTCGCTCCTACAACAGCAGATTTGTCAACGGCCAGCACCTGTCCGCTGACATCAGCATTTTGCCCGAAAGATTGGGACGAAAGGACAAGACACCAAAAAAGAAGATGTAGATGTTTCATGCATTAATTTTAAGATTAGTGAAAAATATTAAATTGAACTCGGCTTGATTCGGTCTGAAAAAGGAGCGTATGCTGGTAACTTCTGTGCCTATGAGCCTCCAGAGTAGATGCGTATCAGCATAGAGATACCATCATGAAACATTTATCGTGTCTCATCGGGAGGCAATAGGTTTCAAAATGGTTTTTTCAGGAATACAGTCCTCTCATTCTGCCTGCTATTTCAAACAAATAGTCTGTGTCTGGTCAATAACTTTCTGTTCGGGTTTTGCAACACGAGGTATCACACCGACAGTTAATATCGGTAAGGTATTTATCGGGAAATTTCAGTTTTGTTCTCTGTGAACTACTATCCAGCAGGAGTTTTAATGAAATAGCAACACTCCGTGGCTACAAAATGCCAGCAACCTATCTGATGAAATCATACTCAATGAGCTGTTTTGATGGTTTTATAGTGATCGATTTACATGCAGGCCATAGGTATTTCCGGTTGTGCCTAACGGTGCCTTTGTATTATTTCGAAAGTTAGAATAGCTCCGTGGGATATTCTTGTTGAAAATTGATAGTTAATTGACCAATATTAACATTAAGCTAAGAATGACACGCTGATGAGAAATATCCACTCTTTTTATGTTGTAAATGGGTTAATATGACAAAGGAAATATTGATTTTTTCCGATAGGCGCATATTTTGTATCAGCGATAGTGCTGGCACCGTGGCTACCGCGATCAGGAAGCGTATGTGTGCTCATTGGAAAAAGAGCCTCCACGCAGTAACGAAGATATTTCCAGGCATTTTGCTATTGATCAGGTAAGATTCAGAAGTTAACAGGTAAGCTGAACATGACACCGGAAATCAGTACTTTACACCTGAGACAACACAAAATTGTTCCTAATTGCTAAAAAATGAAAATGACAAAAGACATCATACTAAATATTCCTCAGGATTGTGATAATGCCCCTAAGCGAAGAGTTATCAGAGACTTTATAATTGCTTTTTATCAAAATGATTGGGAAGCAATTAATGACAAGCTTGAAGATATATTTTCGTTTACGATCGTCGGTAATAGAACCATCAAAACTAAGGAAGACCTCAAAGAATATTTATACAGAGATATTGATGTAATTGAGCTGACAATATACGACGTGCTGAGTCACGGGAAATATGGCGCCTGTAATGGATGTTTGAAAACGAGGAATGAAGAAATAAGTTTTGCGTATTTTTTTCATTTTCAATCCGCTGGAAAAAATGGCGTTTCCGCAATTTCTGAGTATATGATTGCCAGTCATTAGGTTGTTAACATTTATGCGCTAGGGCAACAATCGATAGCCCTCAGTCAAGCACTGCCACATTGTTATGCTCTTTACTTCACATCGAAAATTAACATGGAAGTATGGCAGTGAAACAGAAATATCAGTGCCGGAAATACAGAAAAACCATTTACCAAGCGAAATTACTCCGGGGAGTATGATGGGGTATTCTCCTGCATTGTTTTACAACGGACACCCGTCTCAATCTCCAAAAGCTACCAACTATGGTGAGTAGGCCAATCGGACGAGTTACTCAAGACCGACCATCGCCGTTGCGATGTGGCATATACTGTTGAATCTGACGGGCATTTACCTGCACATGCCTGAGCAATGCCTGCCGTGATAAAATAAATCGGATACAAATGGTTCCGGAAGGTTTTAAGAAAGTCACGAGGGTCATCTGCGAATTTTCAACGAGGCAAGGTTTACCATAGTAATATTTCAGGTATGTGACATTTGTCACTTTCCAGGCGATGTATGCTGCTGACTTTTGCAGGGTAATCAATAACAAAATGGAAATCATCGCGTACATCGCTTCTGTATTTATCGGTATTTCGCTGGGTATGATCGGCGGAGGCGGATCCATTCTGACTGTTCCGGTGCTGGTTTACATGTTCGGTATCAGTCCTTTGTTGTCGACATCCTATTCGCTTTTTATTGTGGGTTCTACAAGCCTTGTCGGCGCATACAGTAATTATCGGAAAGGTGCAGTCAAAATCAAAACGGCTTTGCTTTTCGGTAGTACTTCGATAACGACTGTGTTTTTGACGCGTAAGTTTTTGATTCCCTTGATCCCGAATGTGCTCTTTAGTATTGGCGGATTCCGGGTGACGGAGCCACTACTGACAATGGTCCTTTTTGCTGTACTTATGGTGGCTGCTTCGGTGGGCATGATCAAAAGTAAGGAACGACAGCCTGGCTGTATGGAATGTGATTTAAAGGCAAACGTTGCAAGGCTGCTTTTGAGTGGTATTGGAATCGGACTAACGACGGGTTTTCTGGGAGCAGGGGGCGGGTTTCTGCTGATACCAACGCTTGTATTGATTTTGGGCATGCCTATGAAAGAGGCTGTCGGTACATCGCTTTTGATCATCGCGCTGAACTCGCTGATCGGTTTTGCCGGGGACATTGGGCATCTGGTTATCGACTGGGCTTTTCTATTAGAAATCACCGGAATTGCCATTGCTGGTATTTTAGTCGGGAGCATTTTAGCCAAAAGAGTTGATGCCGGTTCTTTGAAAAAAGGGTTTGGCTGGTTTGTGCTGGCTATGGGGGTTTACATTATTTCCATCGAGCTGATACATCTTAAATAAGGTTAGGCAAGCCATGCAGAAGAGAAAGAGTTTTTTGCAATGTGACAGATGTCACTGACCAGCCAGCTTTAAGTTCCGAAATTTGTAAAGTCAATCCGGAAAGGATTTCTAAGTAAAAGAAAACAGATATGAAACTCGAACAAATCTATACCGGCTGCCTCTCACAAGGCGCGTATTACATTGAAAGCAACGGAGAAGCTGTCGTGATCGACCCGCTTCGGGAAGTGTCTCCTTACATCCACCGTGCTGAAAAAGATGGCGCCAAAATAAAATATGTGCTCGAAACGCATTTTCACGCAGACTTTGTTTCAGGCCATATCGACCTGGCAGAAAAAACCGGCGCACAGATCGTCTTCGGACCCACTGCAAAACCTGGCTTTAAAGCGCTTGTAGCGGTGGACGGTCAGGTACTCAAAGTAGGCGATGTTTCCCTGACAGTAATGCACACGCCAGGGCATACGATGGAAAGCACCTGTTATCTTTTAAGCGATGAAAATGGAGAGCAGGTGGGCATATTTACAGGGGACACCCTTTTTATCGGCGATGTCGGACGTCCTGATCTGGCGCAAACAATATCTCCCGGATTAACACAGGAAAAGCTGGCAGAATATCTTTATGATTCTTTACGTGACAAGATTATGCCGCTTTCTGATCAGCTCATTGTCTACCCGGCACATGGCGCCGGTAGTGCCTGTGGTAAAAACATGAGCAAGGAAACAACCGATACTTTGGGTAACCAGAAAGCCTCAAACTACGCAATGAGGGCAGACATGACCAAGGCAGAATTTGTCAAAGAAGTAACCAATGGGCTGATGCCGCCTCCGGCTTACTTCCCCGAGAACGTTTTAATGAACATCGAAGGGTATGAAAGCATTGACAGCGTAATTGAAAGGGGAGCCCGGGCGCTGGATGTGATTGCTTTTGAAGCAGCTGCGAACGAAACAGGTGCGGTTTTACTTGATACGCGGGATGCAGAAATTTTTGCAAAAGGATTTGTACCCAACTCAATCAACATTGGTATTAATGGCGGCTTTGCTCCCTGGGTTGGCGCGCTGATTCCCGACATCAGACAAAACATATTGATCATTACCGAGCAGGGTAGGGAGGAAGAAGTGGTGACACGGCTTGCGCGTGTTGGCTACGACCACACAGTCGGATATCTGAAAGGAGGGATCGGCGCCTGGATTAAGGCCGGTAGAGAAATTGACCAGATACAGTCAGTAACTGCTGACCAGATGAGTGAACGCCTGAAAGCAGATTTTGCTGCCAGAGTACTGGATGTTCGTAAACCAGGTGAGTTTCTTTCCGAGCACTTGCCGGATGCAGAAAATGTCCCTTTGGATTACATCAACGATCATCTTGCCAGGATAGACAAAAACAAAACGTACTTCGTACACTGCGCCGGCGGTTACCGGTCAATGATTTTCAACTCCGTGCTCAAAGCGCGTGGATATGACAACATGATCAATGTCAGAGGTGGTTTCAAGGCAATAAAGGATTCGGGTAAGTTTGAAGTAACAAATTACGTTTGTCCCAGTACCTTATCATAAACATACCATGGGAATATTGTCATTGTTTTTTGGGAACAATAAAGCGGACTTAAAAGAACTTGCCCGCAAGGGCGCATTGATCGTCGACGTGCGTAGTGCTGAGGAATTTGCCTCGGGCCATATTGATGGCAGCATCAATATCCCGCTGGATCAGATCAACACCAAAACTACATTTTTGAAAACATTTGACAAGGCGGTGATCACTTGCTGCCGAAGCGGTGTGCGCAGTGGTATGGCAGAAGGTTTGTTAAAAGCTGCCGGAGTTCAGGTTTACAACGGTGGTGCCTGGGATAAGCTCAGAAAGAAAATTCAATAATACATTCTTCAAAATGATTATGCTTGAAATGATAAAACAACCCTGGCCATGGTATGTCGCCGGGCCGCTGATCGGGCTTACCGTGCCCGCACTTTTGATACTAGGTAATAAGTCCTTTGGAATCTCCTCATCGCTCCGGCACGTGTGCGCGATGTGTATACCGGGGAAAATTCCATTTTTTCAATATGACTGGAAAAAAGAACTTTGGAATATGTTTTTTGTACTGGGCATCTTTTTCGGCGGCATGTTAGCAGTTATATTTCTGGCCAACCCTGCACCTGTACAGATCAACGCCTCATTGGTAAAAGAGCTCAGCTTGTATGGTATCACTGACTTTTCGTCTCTGGTGCCGGTCGATCTGGTCAGTTGGGAGCGCCTGATCACGCTGCCGGGATTGATCATGATGGTAGGTGGCGGTTTTCTGGTGGGGTTTGGAACGCGCTATGCGGGAGGATGTACGAGCGGGCACGCTATCATGGGGCTTGCCACGTTGCAATGGCCCTCAATGGTCGCAACAATCTGTTTTATGATCGGAGGCTTTGTAATGGCAAACTGGATTTTGCCGTTCATCTTACTGTTGTAAACAGGTGAATGTGAATTAAAAATGTATTCATAGCATATAAATAATATCGGGTGGATAGCCCCTGAGGTTATTGCACCTTTTCACTAAGTCTGGATTTCCCATTCCGGATTTGATCAAAACGAACAAAAAGAAAGTATGAAAAAATTATCGATTGCTCCCAAGGCGCAAAGTGAACATGACATCCGGGCAACGGATTCTATTTGCATCAATGAGAGTCAGAGACAAGACAAATGGTATGATAACCTGAAATATCTTATTGTAGGACTGCTTTTCGGCGTACTTTTTGTGAAAGCAGAGGTGATAAGCTGGTTCAGGATCCAGGAAATGTTCCGGCTACAATCGTTTCATATGTATGGCGTTATTGGAAGTGCCGTACTG
>DASYHR010000413.1:0-15405 GCA_035998385.1 Dyadobacter sp.
GACCAGGATCGATTTTAACGACAACTCCGGAGAAGTTGAATAATTCAAAACAACTCTAACCATTAACACCCGGAAAAACCTTGTTCATAAAATCCGTGATTGCGACCAGTGTAGGCTCAAACCATGGGTTGAAAAACATAAACGTATGGGGCGCATCCGGGAACGATTTAATGGTGCTGTAAGTGCCATGCTCATCCAGCACTTTTATAAAATCTGTTCGTCCCGCATGCATTCTGTCTACAGAACTGTTGATAAAAATAGTAGGCGGTGTGCTGCGACCGACATGTGCCAAAGGCGATGCCTCCTGCCAGATTTCAGGCCGTTCTGCTTTTGAATAGCCAAACCAATATGTTCCGGCAGAAATTGATTTACTATCGTTCCCCTCACCAGATTCCGGATGAACGAATGATAATGTACCGTCAATATCGATGACAGCCTGAACTGTGCTCGCATACTTTGCATTTTCTGGGTCCGGACCATCATATTTTTTATTCCCGTTGGTCGCTCCTGTAAAAGCAGCCAGCTCACCTCCGGCAGAAAAACCGAGGATCGCAATACGCGTAGGATCAATACCATATTGCGCCGCATTGGCTTTGATCCAGCGAACGGCCGTTTTTACATCATACACCGCTGCCGGATACAAAGCTTCGGTAGATAAGCGGTAATCGGCAGTAATCGCAACAAAACCTTTGTCCGCCAAACGCCGCGCCAATGAAGCATTGTGAGTACGGTCACCCGATCGCCAGCCGCCGCCATGGATCATAAGTATGGCTGGCGCCTTGGATTGTTTTCCCTTTTTCTTATAAATGTCAAGCAACAGCTTGCGGTCTTTCCTGATCGTGCGATACGGTACGTTGCGAAAAACTGTAACACCAGCTGGCATGGACGAATCCGCCAAAGTGATGGAAGGATGGTATTTCAATTCTTTTTGAAAAGAACCAGCTACTGTAAAGGTGGTATCAGGCACACCGGATGGCTGAATTTGCGCAATAGCTGGCAAGGAACAGGCAGCGAAAACAATTGCATACAAGCTTTTTCTTAACATCGTATTGATCATGTAAAGTAATTACTCAAAATGTTTTAGGCTCCCAGCCTGAGAATATATTCTGCAATGTATATTTTGCTCTTTCTGCCTTTGTCAACTGTTTTGACCAGCTGATCCTGGTCTTCGGACTTGCGCCCGGTCCCGTGCTGTTGTATTCAGCGTAAAAAGTAGTTTTCTCTTTTGCAGGAAACATTTTATCGCCTTTCCAGGGATCCCAGCCTTCTTTAACAATATGCGATCCCAATTCAGTATCGATAAATACCGTCTTGCAATACGGACGCCATGGTCTGCCCAGATATACTTTTGTAGCCTCCTCAGCTGCTGTCAATGTACAGTTGAAGAACACATAACCAAACGGCTGTTTTTGTGTAGTCGATGCTGCTGTCACATAAGAATTAGACAAACTTTTGATCTCGCAATTACTAAAAACGACGGTCGCCTCTCCGAAAAGGAAATCAGTAGTACCGGTAATCAGACAATCCTTGAAATAGTTACGACCGTCTTTGGAAGTATACAACGTATCCTGGTTGCCCAGAATGTTACAATTGCTTACAACAATCCTGTCCGCTTCAGTCGCCAGGGCAACGGCCTGCCCTACTCTCCCTGCCGTGTTTTCAATGGTTAGATTCTGAAGTACGCAGTCATTCGCCTGCACCAGTACCGTATAGGACGTATATGTGCTATACTTCGCATTTTGTGTAAAATCCTTACCCGGAAAATCTTTGCCTGAATAGTCATTTCCGGTAATGATCGTTGACTCTTTACTTTCACCGATCAACGCGATGTTTTTCTTCCACGCAGGAATCACCAGTTTTTCCTTATATGTACCCTTTTTGATACTGATCACCGCTTTCATTTCTGAATGATCCCTGACCGCATTCACGGCTTCCTGAATGCTAGTATAGTCACCGCTGCCATCCTGCGCGACTGTGAACTTCTGTTCAACAACCTGAACCTGCGCCCATGTAGCGCTCCAAAGTAATACAAAGGCAAATAGAACGCCCACCTTTTTTAACATATCGATTTTATTTTTTTATTGATAATCCCTCTTGCTGTAAACCGTGCCTCTCTAAGGTATACCTCAAGTTGCACGCTCAAAGTTTTCACTTGCCCATGCGACCGTTCCTTTACCCTCTCCCGTGCCCTTTTATACAGTTGACGATACTATAGTCAGACAACCTCGATTTCTACCGTAAAAAATTTCACTATTTATTCGAATAGCACAAACAAAATTCAATTGTTGGATGAGAATATCAGGACTTTCTGCTTTAAAGGTCAATTACAATTGTTGCAAATCACTATACGCCATCAAATTTTCCTCCATGAAAAAGACATATCTCATTGCCGGTACTGCCTCACTGATTCTGATCGCTATTCTGGTCGCTTTTTATTGGATGGGAAAGTCCCCTGATAAGAAATACCAGGAACCTGCGAAACCTTATCCTTATAGAGCTGAAGAGGTACAATTCAAAAATGACTCTGACAAAGTTACGCTAGCCGGCACACTTACTTTGCCGGCAAATAAAGGTAAGTTTCCGGCTGTTATCCTGATCACCGGCAGCGGGCCCCAAAACAGAGATGAGGAAGTATTCGGACATAAACCATTTCTTATTCTGGCTGATCACCTCACCAAAAAAGGTATTGCTGTGCTACGCTACGACGACCGCGGGACTGCATCTTCTACCGGCGACTTTCAAACTGCAACTACTGTCGATTTCTCCAGGGATGCTGAAAGTGCTTTAGCCTATCTCAAAACCAGAAACGACATCGATACAAATCAAATTGGGGTCGTTGGCCACAGTGAGGGTGGAATGGTTGCTGGCATGGTGGCAGCCCGAAGAGCAGATGTTGCGTTTGTAATATTACTTGCCAGCCCGGCAATAAATATGCAGGATATGTTAGTGAAGCAAGATGGTCTTATAGCCGGCTCCTTTGGCGTTTCGGAAAAAGAAGTAGAGGAAATGAAAAAAATAAACCGGCAAGCATATGAGCTTGTAGCCAGCAACCTGAGTACCGATAGCCTGAGAAGCCGGTTGACAATACTTACAAAAAATAATGAAATGAAACTTCCAGGTCAATTAATTCCTCCGGGTATGACCAAAGAGCAACTCAGGGAAGCGAACGTTCAAAGATTTTCTTCTGCCTGGTTTAGATACATCATGAACTATGTTCCCTCCATTGACCTTGCCAAAATAAAATGCCCGGTGCTGGCCATCAATGGCGAAAAGGATTTACAGGTAACGCACGATGATAATCTCGCAGCTATTCACCATATTCTGACTCAATCAGGTAATACGAATGTGACTACCAAAACACTGAAAAATCTCAACCATTTCTTTCAGGAGTGCGAAACAGGCTCCCCGAAAGAATATGCTGAAATCGAACAAACTTTCTCGCCTGATGCATTAAACACCGTATCGGATTGGCTTAAGCATCAAATTAAATAACCCGACTGAATGGCAAATGGAAACCCTGAAATTACCAAAAGTTTCCACTGGAAATTTCACCTCACTGTTAAACATTTATGAACAAAATTTAATATATGCTTTACCCATCAACTTCACACTGAGGTAAAATTGCGATCTCATATTTGTGACGATATGAGGATATTTCGCACTTTCAGCATTGTATTTTTTACCTGGGTTTTGTGGCTTCTGGTCTCCCAGTATTTCTTTTGTAACAGGTATTCGTTTCCGGATCCGGTGGCGTTTGAAGGACCCGATATCTACAATCCGTACGATTCGCTGTATGCCTCGCATTGGGTAAAGGGAAATTTTCACGCGCATGCCCACGCCTGGAACGGCATTACAAATGGACATGGAACGGCCGAAGATATACACGCAGCTTACGATTCGCTGCAATATGGCGTTCATTGCGTTTCCAACTATCACCAGATTGATACTACACACAGCACTTCTCTGGCAACCTATCTGCCGGCGTACGAGCACGGCTACAACATCCGTAAAACCCATCAGCTTGTACTAGGCAGTACGGGTGTACAATGGATTGACTATCTGTTTCCACAGACGGTTCACAATAAACAACATGTGCTTGATCAGCTAAAACAGTGGGGAACGGTCACAGTTTTGAATCACCCTGACTTACGTACCGGCTACACGCTCGAAGATATGGCGCAGCTGGATAATTACGACTGTATGGAGGTGCTTAATCCCTCAGTCACATCCACAGGTGCCTGGGACGCTGCACTGTCCGCAGGCAAACGGGTGTTTATTGTCGGGGACGATGATATCCATGATGTATTGAACAAAGAACGCCTGGGAACCATGTGTACGTTTGTAAATCTTCCAAAAAAGTCGGGACAAGCTGTTTTGGAAGCTCTGCGTTCAGGAAAGAGTTATGGTGTCAAAATCGGTAAGGAGCAGGATTTGTCTGATATGCCTTATCTCAAAAAACTTACCGTAAATGCTGATTCGATTATTGTGGAAATGAGTCATCCAGCCAACGAAATCCTGGTAACAGGACAGGGAGGAAAAACCATCAGTATAGCGCAGGCGACCGGGCAGATTAAATTCCGTCTTTCCAAAAATGACCATTATGCCCGTACTACCTTCCATTATGCCAACGGCACCAGCGTATATCTGAATCCGGTTTTCTTCGTACCAACTTCGGGCTACCAACGGGGCGTGCCAGTTATACACCGCCAGGAAACTCTTCTTTACCGTACTGTTGGTATCATGATTCTGGGCACATGGCTGGCACTCATCCGGAGACTGACAGCAGGAAATCGTCCGAAAAGATTCAGAGTCCGTCGATTGGTTTTCAGGTAAAATAAATTTGAAATGATGTCAATCCATAGGTTTGAGCAGAGCATTTCTGAAAAACATTTATTGGCATGGATAATTGTGATCAGCACCGTTTTGCGCTTGATTGCCGCATCCACGACGAGCCTTGGCAACGACGAGGTCTACTATTTCACCTATGCCGTTCAGCCCGACTGGAATCACTTTGACCATCCTCCGCTAGTCGGTTTGTTTATCAGATTGTTCACTTTCAATCTGACCATGGTCAATGAAGTAACCGTAAGACTGGCAGCCATTGCAGGCGCCGCTCTGAATACCTGGCTGATTGCACGTGCAGGAATGCTGCTTTTGAACTACCGTGCCGGAATAATTGCCGGCCTGCTTTATAATGTGTGTATTTACACCAGCATTATTTCAGGTACTTTTATCATTCCTGATTCTATACAGCTTACCTTTTGGTTGTTAGCCTTACTGACCGCTTTGGAATCAGTAACCACAGCATCGCCTCAGCAGCTGACACGCAAATTAATCTTTTTCGGACTCTACACCGGATTGGCGATGATGTGTAAAATTCACGGGGCTTTCCTATGGTATGGTATGCTTGGTTTTATTGTCTTTCAGAAACCGTCCTGGCTCAAAAACCGTGGACTTTATATAGGACTCCTGATAAGCATCGCGATTATTTCTCCCATAGTATTATGGAATATTGATAATGATTTTATCACCTGGCGTTTTCACAGCGAACGCGTAGAAGTTAATCAGGGGCTCAATTTCAAATCTTTCCTGGTGACCACGATCGGACAAATTGCTTACCTCAATCCGGTTATTTTCGTTACAATCATTTTTGCATGGATTCAATACAAATCGGCCTGGATTAAAAACGATATGTTTAGCTTGCTGATGTGGATCAGCTTGCCGATTATTATCTGTACGTTGGTTATCTCCATGTTCAGGGCGACATTGCCTCATTGGAGCGGACCGGGTTTTATCGGATTGCTATTATTGACAGCCGTATCTGTTGCATCAAATACTTCGCTATTACTCAAAAAGTTGATCAGTATCTCTGTAGCTTTTACCTTTTTTGTGTTTCTGGCCGGCCCATTACTCATCAATTTCTATCCGGGAACGCTTTCGCCGGCTACGGACGATAAACTGGGAGAAGGAGATTTTACGCTGGATATGTATGGCTGGAACCAGTTGTTACCCGCTTTTCAAAAAATTCAAAAACAGGATATCGCGGATGGGGTTATGTCAGCCGAAGCGCCGATGATCGTGCATAAGTGGTTTCCCGGCGCTCATGTTGTGTACTACACTGCCTACCCACTAAAAATTCCTGTACGCGGAGTTGGTCATATGCAGGACCTTCACAAATTTGTTTGGATGAACCAACTTTCAGAACCGCTGTATAAAGGAGAAAACGCTTATTTCATTACAACGTCCAACAACTTCGCCGAGCCAGTTACACTTTTTGCTGAGCACTTTGCACGTATTGAGAAAGCTAAAACCATCACACAACAGCGAAGTGGAAAAGTTGCTCGTTACTGGCATGTGTACCGGCTGTATGATGCAAAAAAGTGTCTGTAAAAAAAGCTGACGGAATCTGCTTCCGCCAGCTTTTCAATGACCACAATTGATTGGTACCTGACTACTGATTCAGGTTGAAAGTATTGCCTTTATACACCAATTTCGGTTTTAAATTCGGATGTAAAATGGAAGTGAATCGCAGGGTTATTCTCTCTGTTCATTCTGATCATCCATTCTGATTCGGCAAGGAACACCGGATTTCTGTCTTTATCGAAAGCGATCTGGTTTCCTTTCAGACGTACAAACTGATCCATGGCAGGTTTGTCGTCCGCTGTAAGCCAGCATGCGCGGGAAATATTCATGGGAACCCAGCGGCATTTTGCCCCATATTCATGTTCCAGACGGTATTGAATTACATCAAACTGAAGTTCACCTACCGTTCCAACAATCTTTCTGTTTCCCAAATCCAGGTTGAACAACTGCGCAACTCCTTCATCTGTAAGCTGCTGAATCCCTTTTTCCAATTGCTTGGATTTCATAGGATCCAGGTTAATCAATTCTTTAAATATCTCAGGTGAGAAACTCGGGATTCCCGAAAACTGCAGCTTCTCCCCCTCTGTCAAAGTATCTCCGATTTTGAAGTTACCGGTATCATATAGGCCGACAACATCTCCCGGGAAACCTTCGTCCATCACACTTTTATCAGAAGCCATGAAGGTAAAAGGGCTCGAAAAACGAACATCTTTACCCAGTCTGATATGTTTGTAAAACTTACCTCTTTCAAACTTACCTGAGCAAATACGAAGGAAAGCGATACGGTCACGATGACGCGGATCGAGATTGGCGTGTATTTTGAAAATAAAACCTGTAAACTTCGGTTCTGTAGGCTCAACAGGACGCACATCTGTAGGGCGAGGCTGTGGAATGGGTGATATTTCACAGAATGTATCCAGCAATTCTTTGATACCGAAGTTATTGATCGCACTACCAAAAAATACCGGTGCCAACTGTCCGCTCTGATAAGCCTCTTCAGAAAACGGTTCGTACACACCTTCTACCAATTCGACATCTTCCAATAATTGCAAAGCATCGCGTTCGCCAACCAGGTCAATCAGACTGTCGTCGTCAAGACTAACTTTGGCTACGTTACTTTCAATTTTGGTTTTATTGATGGCGAAAAAATAAAGCATTTGTTCGTAAAGGCTATATACCCCTTTGAACTGTGCTCCCATATTAATCGGCCAGGTAAGCGGCCGAACGTTGATTTTCAGTTTTGTTTCCAGCTCATCAAGCAATTCGAAAGCATTCCTACCTTCTCTATCCAGCTTGTTTACAAATACGATAACAGGCGTGTTGCGCATACGGCAAACCTCCATCAATCGCTCTGTTTGCTCTTCTACACCCTTTACACAGTCAATCACAAGAATTACACTATCTACGGCAGTAAGCGTCCGATAGGTATCTTCCGCAAAGTCTTTGTGACCAGGTGTATCCAAAATGTTGATCAGCAGATCCCGGTATTCAAAAGTCATTACAGACGTAGCGACCGAAATACCACGTTGCTTCTCAATCTCCATGAAATCGGAGGTGGCCGTCTTTTTAATCTTGTTGGACTTTACAGCACCGGCAGTCTGAATCGCACCTCCAAAAAGGAGCAGCTTTTCAGTTAATGTCGTTTTTCCCGCATCAGGGTGACTGATGATCGCAAATGTCCTGCGTTTTTTTATTTCCTGTAAATTACTCATCTATTGTTTTTTATCTTCCTTCGAACAGATCAACAAAAGCATTTTGACCCACTCCATTCTTTATTGACAGCACGTTACAGATAACTCTGTGGTTCTCTTTATCATCTCAGTGTCCCTCTGTGTAACCTCTAACCAGCCCGCTCAACCAGAAATTTTGCACAAAGATAAGCATAAAGAAAAGCCGTCCTTATATGGAACGGCTTAAATTGCTTTATGGTCAGCTATTTAGTAGTCTGAACTTCCTCTCAGTAGAAAGAATGTTTGTAATCTTCAACTGAAGTCATGATTACTTCATGCGCCTCCTCTTTACCGTACACATTCGTAATTTCGATATGCGCCTTCTCACCAGGAAGGTTTTTGTAAGTAAGGAAGTAGTGTTTAAGACGCTCCACGATACCTTCAGGAAGCTGGCTCAGATCAGAAAAACCGCCATAAACTTCATCTCCCTTCAACACAGCGATAATTTTATCATCTGCTTCACCGCCATCGATCAAACGAATACCACCAATTGGCTTAGCCTGACACATGATATCACCATGAGAAATAATTTTTTCACACAATACCAGGATATCAAGCGGATCTCCATCACCTTCCGTCACATCACGACCAGAACGCTCACGAGCAAGAGCAGCGATTTTTTCTGCGCAATAAGTCTTAGGAATAAATCCGTAAAGAGCCGGTACGATGTTGGAATACTTTTGCGGACGATCGATCATCAGATAACCCGTAGCTTTATCTATTTCGTATTTAACTGTATCAGTCGGAACAATTTCAATAAATGCTGTAACCAGTTCAGGTGCATTCTCTCCCATTGGAATACCATGCCAGGGATGGGCTTTGTGTACGTTAGCGATCATTATTTAATGTATAAAAGGCTTAACTTGCTACTACTTATTATTTTGAGTGTTTATATTTTATTCGTTTCTCCTGCCTGATCTGCTATCAGGTAATCTCCCGTTTTATGAACTGACTGCTTCACAAAAAGCTCGCCAATAAATCCTGCCAGAAACAACTGCGAACCTACCGTAATCGCTACCAGAGCGAGAAAGAAAAGCGGATTCTCTGTTACATTTCTGAACGGTTCATGGGAAATGTAAATCTTATATATCTTAGAGGAGATCAGCCAGAAGGCAATTAAACTCCCGAAAAAGAACATCAAAGTTCCCAGACTTCCAAAAAAATGCATTGGTCTGCGACCAAATTTATTAACAAATGCGATAGAAAGTAAATCCAAAAAACCGAAAATAAACCTTTCCAGTCCAAATTTTGTGTAACCGTACTTCCTCGCCTGGTGTTGTACCACCTTTTCTCCGATTTTCGCAAAGCCATTCCACTTAGCAATTACCGGAATATAACGGTGCATTTCGCCATAAATCGTGATATTTTGAACCACTTCCTTACGATACGCTTTTAGTCCGCAATTGAAGTCATGCAAACTCACACCTGAAATTCCGCGTGTGGCGGCGTTAAAAAGTTTGGTCGGAATTGTTTTGGTGATCGGATCAAAGCGCTTTTTCTTCCAGCCAGATACAAGGTCATAACGTTCGTCGGTGATCATCTTATACAGACCTGGTATTTCATCCGGACTATCCTGCAAATCAGCATCCATCGTGATAACCACCTGCCCTTTCACAGCCTGAAAGCCTGTTTGTAAAGCGGCCGTTTTTCCATAATTACGCACGAAACGCATGCCTCGGATACAGGAATTTTTCCGTGAAAGCTCCGAGATAACAGCCCATGACTGATCCTTACTTCCGTCGTCAATAAACAGGATTTCGTAGGTAAAGTTATTGGCCAGCATCACGCGTTCGATCCACGCGCTAAGTTCCGGCAATGACTCTTCTTCGTTGAATAGCGGAATTACTACGGAAATCTGAATACCAGAGTCAATCATGAATTAATAAAACGGGGAAAATCTCCAACTTTCTTTTAAAGCCCAAAGTTCGCACTTTTCCTGATCAAAATATCAAATAAAAGTCTTTCATTAATGCTTTGAAGGTTTCGTTATAAGTGTTATTGTCAGCATTGTAGATACAGATAACCGAATCAACATTCTGATAATCAGAAATATATTTCCTTGAAAAGGACATAATATGCCTGAACGGTTTTTTATTACTATTGTGTTGAAGGATCACTGAATCTGCCAAAAACCAGCCGGATGTCAACGCTTTTTGCTTAAATACGGCGGCTTCGTCAACAGGCAACAGAATATGAAATTTGCCATCGTGCGTCAAAAGTCTGTCTATGGCGACTAGCAATTCATCAAAAGTGAGTGAAGTAGCATGATGCGCCTTATTTTTCTGCTGATCAGGAGACAGTAAATCAGATTGAAAAAAGGGCGGGTTGGTGATAATACAGTCGTATTCGCTTTCAGACTCAAAAGACTGTATTGACTGATGAAAAACCTGTACACGCTCTGCAAATATACTTTCCTGTACGTTTTCGGTCGCTTGATTATATGCGTCGTCATCCAGCTCCACGGCATCTATTGCAGCATTTGCATTACGTTGCGCCGCCATGAGCGACAATAATCCAGTACCGGCTCCAATATCTAAAATACGGTGGGCATCTTTTAGGTTTACCCAGGCTCCCAGCACACAAGCATCCGTACACACTTTCATTGCAGACTGCCCCTGCTGAACCGTAAATTGCTTAAACCTGAAATATGAATTTTTAGCCATCGTCTATTTTCTACCAAAATCAGCAGGATTTTCACCCCAGTATTCCGTTTCCCATTTCAGTATCTGATTGCTGAATTTATTAGCTGCCAGCCATCTTTCGGCACGCTGCAGCATTTCAAAAACCGGCTTATTCCGAGGTGTAAGTGCCAATTTGGTATTGGCGTGTTTCTTCTTAATCCACGCAATTGCTGTACGGGAATCGCTGTAGATCGGCAGGTTACTTTCTTTTTTCTGCAAGTAAGCAAGTCCGTGTACAATTGCCAGAAACTCGCCAATGTTATTCGTAGCGTCTTTGAACGGTCCCTGAAGGAAAATCTTGGTGCCGGATTGCAGGTATACGCCCTGGTATTCCATATCACCCGTTGCCGTATTCCAGGCGGCGTCCACAGCAATGGCCTCTTTGAGCGGCTGACCAACATTCGCCGGAGGAAGTTTAGCTGGCTTAGCTGCTTCTTTCTGCCCCGCACGTGCTACAAATTCCCAATAATTGCGCTGAATGGCATTTTCAGCTTCCTGCAGCGAATCGAAAGACTTGTAACGCGCGTCTTCAAAACCCTTAATCTGCGCCTCACACTCCCTCCAATCCGTAAAGACACCCGTTTGTCTCCCCTGCCACACTACATAAAATTTCGTCTTCTTTGCCATCTTATATTTACGCTTCTTCTTCCCAGACCCTGCACAAATTCACAATCACCTCCACAGCCTTTTCCATGTCCTGCACAGAAACCCATTCCAAACGCGAATGAAATGCATGTTCTCCGGCGAAAATATTCGGGCAAGGTAATCCCATAAATGATAACCGTGAGCCATCGGTACCACCTCTGATACTTCTCGCTGTGGTTTCAAGTCCGCTCATTTTCATTGCCTTAATGGCATTTTCAATCACCTGCGGATGTTGATCCAGAATTTTCTTCATGTTTCTGTACTGCTCCTTCACAGTCAATTGAGCTGAAGAACCCGGGTACTGTGTTAGTACCTCATTCATAATGCTTTGTAACAAATTCTCTTTTTGCTTCAAACCTTCATCATTGAAGTCACGTATGATGAACTCAATCACCGCCTGCTCCTGAATCCCTTCAACATGGACAGGGTGTATAAACCCTTCTTTTCCTTGTGTAGTTTCCGGCGACAACCCATCTTTTGGTAATGCCGCCAATATATCACCGGCTATTTTCAGCGCGTTTTCAAGTTTACCGAATGCATATCCCGGATGTGTACTCACGCCGGTAATTGAAATTTTCGCACCATTGGCCGAGAATGTTTCGTCTTCCAAAGTACCCACAGCTTCGCCATCCACGGTATAACCATAGTCCGCGCCTAATTTTCCAAGATCCACCTGCTCCGTCCCACGCCCTACTTCCTCGTCCGGTGTAAAAAGAATCTTGATATCGCCGTGCCGGATCTCAGGATGTTGCGTCAGATACCAGGCTGCGGTCATGATTTCGGCAACACCGGCTTTGTTATCGGCTCCCAGCAATGTTGATCCGCTTGCAGTGACAATATCATTACCAATCTGATTTTCGAGATCATTCAATTCGCCTTTCCGCAAAACCTGAGTCGGATCGTCGGGCAGTACAATATCGCTTCCATCCCAATTCTGATGCACGATCGGCTTCACATTCGCGCCGGTCACATCAGGTGAAGTGTCCACATGCGCACAGAAGCAAATTACCGGCACATTCGGTTTATTTGAGTTGCCCGGAATAGTGGCATATACATAACCATGTTCATCCAGATGCGCATCCGCAATCCCCATTTCCTGTAATTCTACCACAAGCAAATTACTCAGATCGCGTTGCTTCGCTGTACTTGGGAAAGTTTCAGAATGCGGATCCGATTGGGTGTCTATTTGTACGTAGCGGAGAAAACGGTTGAGAACGGACATGGGGTTGGGAGTTAAAAATGAGAAGTTAAGAATTAGGAGTTATAGGAGTTAAGAACTCGGAAATTAAAGTAGTTAAGAAATTAGGTTACATGCCTACGGCATTTCGCGGTTTCCTTTCATATTTCATTTGCTAACGATATTTCATGCCTACGGCATTGGACGATACATAGGTCCCAAATCATACCTCTAATTCAACAGTATTCTGCACTTCCATTCGATATCATTCAACATAAAATCCTGTCAGAGATGTAATATTGGTAGAAAAAAACAACGCTACGCTAACTGCAAAGTGCCGTAGGTAAGTAACGTTACATGCCTACGGCATTTTCGATATCATTTCGCATTTTCCTGGCTACCGATATTTCATGCCTAGGGAATTGGACGATAACTCTGATTTCGTTATAGTGCAGTTCCGACTGACATTGTGTACTAATCCACCAATATGACTACCCCAAACAGACAATCCCGTTATGGATGCAATATGGGTAGAAAAAAACAACGCCACGCCAACTACAAAGTGCCGTAGGTACGCAACGTTACATGCCTACGGCATTGGAAAAAAAATCAACTTTCGAAATTATCCAATAATCCCAGACAAATTGGCTGGTGAATAATTGATATTTTTTAAGGTCTTGTCATCCGCTGTGCGGTATACCAGGTACTTACCGGAGTCCTCTTTGTAATAACATTCCGTACCCTTAGCGGCATAATGCGCTACGGTCGCCTCCGCTTCTTCGATGGTCAGACAGGCCTTTGACATATTCGATCTTTGCACTTCATCAAAAAGTTCTCTGAATTTATCTCCCAAGCCAAACTCCAGTACCGCTCCCGACAATACATATTGAAGATCACAAAGTGCATCTGCAATCTCCACGATATCTTTTTCCAGAATCGCAACTTCCAATTCTTTCAATTCCTCGGCCAATAATGCAACACGCAGTTTGCTTCTTTCCTCTGAAGGAATGGTTGGCTGGTCAAGAATGGGATGTTTGAAGGTACGGTGGAATTCCGCTACCTGATTCAGGCTATCCAGTTGTTGCATAATTGTAAATTGTTAATGTAAAGCCTTTGGGCGAACAGCCATCAGCTATTGATTTATTGTTTGTGGATTAATGTCAAAACGACTCCTTCCTGTGCTTAGATACCCAGATTGGCTTTGAATAATTTGACTGCTATCGCCAGCAATATCACTCCGAAAACCTTCCTTAACACCTCAATCCCGCCGGGTCCGAGTTTATTTTCAAGCCAGTTGGAAGATTTCAAAACCAGGTATACAAAGATAAGATTGAGCAATACTCCGATCAGGATATTTTGAATTTCGTAAGCTGAACGCAGCGCAAGAAGGGTAGTCATTGTCCCGGCTCCCGCAATGATAGGAAAGGCAATGGGAACGATGGAAGCGGCTCCGGTATCGATACTTCCATGTTTGAAAATATCTCTGCCCAATATCATTTCCAGGCCCAGCAGAAACAGAATAATCGCACCTGCAATAGCGAATGATGCCACATCCACGCCAAACAGTTTCAGCAGTTTTTCTCCCAAAAAGAGAAACAACACCATGATACAGCCGGCTACAAGCGTGGCTTTTTCAGACTCAATCTTCCCTAATTTTTTCCGGAAATCAACGATCACGGGTATAGAACCGAGCACGTCAATAACAGAAAACAGGATCAGCGATACGGAAACAATTTCCTTCAAATTAAACATAGGAGCGCCTTTTTGCCCGCAAAGTTGAACAAAAGGTGTTGTTTACACAATGTTTTGTTACTCCCGATGGAAATAAAAAACGTCACATGCTACCACTTGGCAGGAAATTCAGGAAGGTGTTGAACTGCTTCTTGTATTTGTCCTCATCTATTTTGTAGAAGTAGGCTCCTTTCTTAGAGTAACCTCTTTGTTTTTCGTCTAGTTTGATCAACAAATTGGTAGACAAAAGTTTACGACTGAAATTCCGTTTATCCAGCTCCGTTCCGAAAATTGCTTCATATAGTTTTTGAAGTTGCGGAATGGTGAATTTCTCAGGCAGTAATTCAAAACCGATGGGATGTTGTGAAGCTTTGTAACGTAAATGCTGAATCGCCATATTTACCATCGCCTCATGGTCAAACAGGAGTTTGGGCAAATCCTGCATGGCAAACCATTGCGCTTCGTAGTTTTTGGAAATCTTATGATCATAATCCTCTACATTGATCAGTGCGAAATATGCAACTGCCACAGTACGCTCCACGGGGTCACGTTGAGGGCTCCCAAATGTATGCAGCTGTTCGAGGTAAATATCCGTCAGGTCGGTTAGTTCGTACAAGATCCTGCCCGAAGCTTCTTCCAGACTCTCATCCGGTTGCACCCAGCCTCCCATGAGCGACCATGTATGTTGTTCTTCTTCGATACCACGCTTCACAAGAAGCAGTTTGAGTTGTTCTCCGTCAAAACCAAAAATAATGGAATCCAGGGCTACCAGGCATTTCGTCTGGCGTTCATATTGTTTTAATATATCTAATCGCACGTATTCGTTGTAAGAAACTGGTTATCAAATAAAGGAAAGGCTTCGAACCTGATTAAATCCAAAACAAAGTTTAAAAAACCAAAAAGGTACTTTACTACTCAATTCAGGTATGAGAAATTGAAAACAAAAAATTACGGAGCAGCGAAATGTCAGTCATTGTAATGGCCGGAAAGTTGGCAATCCGGAAACTGGTATCCTTCCATTGGCCATATCCGTTACCAAGCTGAATACCAGCCTGCCTGGCACCCGCTTTGATTTTCG
>DASYHR010000425.1:0-2578 GCA_035998385.1 Dyadobacter sp.
CGAAGTAAGGTATCCTTCGTAAATTCAAACATATCTACACGTCCGCCGGGCAAACTCCAGAAATTGTCAGAAGGTGTCTTGTGCAAAAGAATTTTATCGTTACAAACGGCAACACCGGCCACACGAAAATTGAATAAACCACCATCCAGGGATACACTGATGGTTTTCGGACCATTCATAAAAACCTGAATTTAATTACGATTACCGGCGGAAGACTCCCGCACCATAAGCGATGTTTTGAAAGACTTCGTTTCGAACTTGCTGATTTTTTTAGGATTTTCTATCAGTCTGATCAACAGTTCAACTGCCTGCTGACCCATTTCCATAGCCGGCTGAACTACAGCGGTAAGTGGCGGATTGAGCAAATCAGCAACACCAATATTGGTAAAACCAACCAATGCAATTTCCTCCGGAATCCGTATTTTATTTTTGTGAAGAACTGAAAGACAACCGGAAGTAAGTCTGTCGCTGGCTGCCAGAATCGCATCAGGAGGCTCCGGCATATCAAGCAATTCCTGCATAGCAGCTTCATTTTCGGTTGAGAGCTTTCCACCGTGATGGCAATATTTCACATACGATTCATCGAATGCGATACCGTTATCTTCCAGCGCTTTTTTGTATCCTGCAAGCCTTTCGGTGGCTATGGATAAATAGATAGGACTCGTCAAATGGGCGATACGCCTCCTACCCGACTGGATAAGATGTTCGGTAGCTTCATAACTTCCCAGGAAATTATCAACGACCACTTTATGTGTTTCGATATCATTAGGAACCCTGTCAAAAAACACAATTGGCATTCCCTTTTCGATCAGTTCTTCAAAATGAACCAGATCCGTGGTAAGGCTGGATAATGAAACCAGCAAACCATCTACTTTCCTGGAAACCAGATAATTGGTATTCGCTACTTCCCGCTCGTATGACTCGTGACTTTGGAAAATAACTGTATGATATCCTAAACTATACGCGATGGACTCAATGCCATTAATAAGCTGAGAAAAAAAGTTGTTGGCAATTTCGGGAATAATCACTCCAATCGATTTACTCTTGCTATCCCGTAGACTTAAAGCAATTGGATTGGGCCGGTAGTGCATTTTTTCTGCATACTCCATCACCAGTTTCTTGGTCTCAGCGTTGATCTCATAGCTGTTCCGCAACGCACGAGAAACCGTGGAAGTAGACAAATTGAGCGCCCGGGCTATATCTTTTATTGTAATTGTCTCCAATGGAAGTCGAATTAATCCAAATCAAACGTATAAAAGTATCACAATTTTATACTGATAGGGAATATACTACATTTTTCAGTAAACAGATGTCAATTATGTACATTCGCGGCAATAGTGCAAAGAAATTAGACTTTAACAAATGCACTACGTTACTAAGACGGCTGCCATTGGTATTCACCCCGATTTGAATCTTACCTTTGACCGTAAAATCCGTAGCGCGAAATAAAACCTGGCAACGTTCCCGGTAACGTGTGCACATAAAAAGCCAATTTTATATTTGATATTTATAATAAATTGATCTAAAATCGCCGCGGATGAAGTAAACTTACTATTTCAGATGATTAGTAATCAACTCGTTTTTACTTCGTTAAAACCATTTCAAACTACAATTAATGAGCATTACGGATCAATTCAACCTTACGGGCAAAACTGCACTCGTAACCGGCTGCAACAAAGGCATTGGAAAAGCAATGGCAGAAGCGCTGGCAGAAGCAGGTGCGGACGTCATTGGTATATCGTCGTCGATACCAACCGGAGAAAGTGATATACAAAAAGCTGTAACAGCAGCAGGACGTAAATTTTACGCTTACCAGGTTGACCTCAATAGTCGTAAAAAACTGTACGCATTTATTGCGCAGGTAAAACAGGACCATCCGAAAATTGATATTCTTGTCAACAATGCCGGCATTATCCTTCGACAGCCAGCCGCGGAGCATTCCGACGAATATTGGGATCAGGTACTGAACATCAATCTGGACGCTCCATTTATTCTTTCCCGTGAATTGGGAAAAGAAATGGTGGCCCGTGGTTATGGCAAAATCATTTTCACCGCTTCGTTGCTCACGTTCCAGGGAGGTATTAATGTTCCGGGATATACTGCGTCCAAAAGTGCGATTGGCGGACTCGTGAAGGCACTTGCCAATGAATGGGCCGGAAAAGGTGTGAATGTAAATGCTATTGCACCGGGTTATATCAACACCGACAATACCGAAGCGCTAAGAAACGATCCCG
The DNA here is from genome assembly GCA_035998385.1 of Dyadobacter sp. GTDB lineage: Bacteria > Bacteroidota > Bacteroidia > Cytophagales > Spirosomataceae > Dyadobacter. The sequence continues at coordinate 2,235 of DASYHR010000425.1, forward strand.
TTAGAAGTAAATCAATATTAGACCGTATTCCTGCCGGAAGATGGGGGCTACCAGAAGACTTCAAAGGACCAACGGTATTCCTGGCATCAGACGCCTCAAGCTATGTGAACGGAGTGACGTTGACCGTAGACGGCGGCTGGATGGGGAGATAACTCCGGTCTGCACGCTGTTTAGCGGGCTGAACGGATATCGCGAGGAGTTAAAAGACGGAGTTAAGAAGTTAGAGAAGTTAGGGCTTCCGTTCCGGTCTGAACGCTGCCAAGCGGGCTGAATCGGTTCGTCCAAGACAGCTCTACCTTTCAGAATAGATAAAAAAACAGGTTTGGCAAAAAGCTAATAGCCAA
>DASYHR010000436.1:0-2965 GCA_035998385.1 Dyadobacter sp.
CAAAAGTGCTAATGCATCAGCAGTAAATTTCCGGTTTGAAGTAAAAAACGAAACGCCAGTAGTATCCAACAGTGGTAGATCCGGGGGATCTCCTTACAATCCACAGGATCTATTCGACAAGGCCAAAGAGGCAGCATTAAATGAATTTCGTGTAGAACAGTGGAAAAAGGACGTTGATTTGAAAATTGAAAGTTTGATGAAAGAAATTTCTGATATCAAACTGACAATTAAAGAACTGCATGATGACGACGAAGATAATGACGACGATGCCTTAGACCGGATCAGCGAAGTTGCTACCAAAATCCCCGGGATTGCCAACGGGATCAAAGGAATCAGCGGATTATTCAAAAACTAATTTATCAAACAAAATCAAACTTACACCAATGAAAAAGACTCAAAAGATTATCGCATTGCCAGTGGCACAAAAAGAAATATCAGAAGCTGAGCTAAATCAGGCGCTTGTCGATTTCGCTATGACGTCGGCTACTCTTGTCGGAGTTAATAGAACCCATGATGTTCTTGGTTTCCTAACTGGTTTAATTTCCAATAGCCCTGATATGTATCAGAAAATTACGAAGCCTGAGAATGTGGAGCGATTTGAAAGTATCATCGAAAAGAACTCAGGCAAAACACCTGGTATGATGGAAGCAATTGCCATCATGGGTGAGCTCAAAGAAATATTTGCATAAGCTGCAGAACAGTTATATCTGTCTGTGTGGTCCAGTAAACAATCCAATTTATAACAATGTCACCAACAACCGTAGCAAAAAGCCTTACCGGAGTCAAAATTTCAGATCAAAACCTGAAAATCATCCTGTACATTCTTGGGGGTGTAATTATCTACTTTCTTGTTACGGGTAAAATCAGGCAGGCGCGTTCAGCATCACAATATCAAAAGGCTGGAACCGACCCGAACACCAATTATGCAATTTCCATTCACCAGGCATGCAACCCTACCGGCGTGGATTGGCTGATCAATTTTGATGGTACGTTCGAAAATGACCTGATGCTCTTGGCTGATCAGATTTCGAATGTCGACAAAGTAGCAGCTGCATACTTGAAGCTATACAATGAAATCATGTATGAGCGGTTGGAAAAAGAACTTTCATCTGCCAAATATCAGGAATGGATACGCCGGGCGCAAGCGTCCCCAACAACGGCACCGATACCCGGTAGCGTTGCAGATTTGACAGTGTTGTATGCTTTGAGAGATACGATTGTTTACAGCGATGTTGACTCTACAAAAATTGCAAAGTACGCTAAAGCTGGGGCAACGATCGGTAAAAAGCTAAATACAATGCTGATCACAGTGAAAGGAGTTAAGAAAATATATTACCTGGTTTCATGGAAAACTTGGGGACTCCTGCACAACCAGGGTTTGGTATTGGCAGCTGATGTTAGAACCACTATCGAGATATGACAGATCAACAGAAAAAGAAACTCCTTTGGGTGATTTTGGGCGGGGTATTATTATACGCGCTCACTCGCAAGGGTAACGGTAAGACCATTGAGGTAGGAAGTGATTTCTTGTTAGAAGCGTACCGGGATTTGATCACATCATCTACGATGATGACTTACGAAGGAATGCAGCTACATCTGTATTTGGCAAAGAATACCTACAGTTACGATGCCATGAAAAATGCCTATCAATCAACCTACGGGGCAAATCTGACAGCTGATTTGAAGAAACGATTAACACAGGCGCAATTCGCAGATTTTTCAAATATGCTCTGGGATACCAGCGGCCAAATGACCAGTTAATATGCAGATCAGTTCGAACGGATTAAGTATCCTAAAAAATCGTGAGAAGTTAAGGTTAAACGCGTATCCGGATAGCAACGGTACGATTACCATTGGCTGGGGATTCACCACATATGAAAATGGTGCAAAGGTTAAGAAAGGTGATTCAATTACGGAATCCAGAGCAATCCAATTACTTAACTTTCATTTGAATATTGCGGTTACCGGTGTAAATAAAGCTATTACCACAACTCTGACACAAGGTCAATTCGATGCTTGTGTGAGTTTTGCTTACAACACTGGTGTAGGTGCATTTACCGGCTCAACCCTTCGTAAGCTGATCAATGCTGATCCGAACAATACCACTGCCATTTTTGCGGCGTGGCGACAATGGAAGTACGAAACCATAAACGGCGTAAAGGTAGTTTCTGATGGTCTGATCAACAGACGGGAAGAAGAAATATTGATGTACCGTGGTGTCGGAGCGATTGTCGCGGTAAAAAAAAAGACTGGATTGTCGCAGTTGTAATCATTGCTCTCATTTATCTGTATGCGAAACGTCGAAAAAAAAATTATAGCAGGCGGGTTTATTCTTAACACTGCATTGCTGATCAGCATTTTCTTTATGACACTTTCCATAAAAAAAAGGAATTGTCAGTGTGAACTGAAACCCATTTACTCTAACGTAACACCTCTTGACAAGTCACTCCATGAAAACGCTCAACAATCTGATTCGATTAATAAGCATTACGATCCTGATGACGTGGACGGTGCAGTCAGGGAATTGCAAGAGCGTTACAAGCGACACAATCCCAAATAGCCGGGCGTTCTCTTTTGACATTTTACCTGAGATCAATCGTGATCTGAAACTGTGTGACCTGGTTAAAAAGGACAATGTGCTATTAAGTGGTAAAGTGATTCTTTTGGGAAGTAATGTTCTGTATGAGCGATCAGAGAAAATTGCAGCACAAAAGCAAGTTAAAAAGGAACGAAGAAAACGGAAGTGGAGCCACATAGGCCGTACCGTTCTGGAAGTAGTTGTAATAGTCACCATCGTAACATTGAAAGCGCGTGGTTGACATTTGGAAATTGATTACAGCTGTACTTTCTGGTGGAGTTGGTTTAGCTATCATCAACCGGCTCATATCAAATAGTAAGTACAAAGCGGAAGTTCGAAAAATAGATGTTGAATCGGATGGATTAGCCGCAAAAGAATGGCAAGCCC
>DASYHR010000443.1:0-2339 GCA_035998385.1 Dyadobacter sp.
TTTGCCCAAAAGCAGGGCCTTGAGTGTGACCCCGCCAAGATCTACATCTTCAAACGTAAAATACTCAAGATTGATATGGTGTTGCGCGCTTTCTAGCGCGTTGCGCATGCTGCTAAAAGTCACGTCGCCATTAAAGAGTAAAGTAACTTTGTTGTCGGCATATAGGCTATTACCGGCAATGGCTTGCTCAATGTGAAGATGCTCGGCCAGTGATGCGCGAATGCTTTCATCCTGTGAGAGATTTTTTAATACTTTGTTGATTTTTTGCTGGGGCAGGGGTTTCTTTGCGCCAACAACTTCTATAGTCTTTGTTTGTGGATTGAGTTCATCAAGCACTTGCTTTGAATCAGGGATGGAGGCGCAGCCTGTGATCAATATTGAAAGAAATAATATACATATCAATGCTGACGGGTGGCAAAAAAGATTAAGTGGATTTTTATGGTGGATTCTTGCCCAAGACTGCAGGCGCATACAGATGATCGTGGGCATGTTGTCCACTACACAATCTTTTAAAGTGAGACTCAGGAAGGTTGGCTTGCGTGTTTTTGTATGACGTCCATACATTCATCAAACTGCAATGACTTGTCAAAAAAGTACTCAACGCCCATGTCTTTGGCCAGATTGCGATAATAGTTGTTACCGTGATTAGTCAGCATCACAATATCAGGCTTCTTGAAAGGATAGTTTTTTTGTTTGGCATGACGAACAACATCGAACCCGGTGCCCTCGGCAAGTTCAATGTCCAGAACAATCATGTCATATTCGGATGCATTCAGGAATTCGATTGCTTCATCACTCGTGGTGGCAATATCTTGAATTTCTAATTGGTCACAGTCGTGCAACATCTCAAGGATGACATCACGAATCAGTGCAGAGTCTTCAACTAACAATAATTTATACATGATTATAACCAATCACTACCCCGAAATATTGTATAAAAAGTTTTGCTGTCTGACTGTAGAGACTGCGCCTACATTGCCCTACCTGATGATGTTGATGGATAGACGGTAAGTCATTTTTTAAAGCCGGACCCTCAACGGTGAAAACCCTTGATGAGGCTTTAGTTGAGTAAACCATATTTAATCGCATAGTAAGTTAAATCAGCATTTGACTTCATCGCCATCTTTTCCAAGATACGGCTACGGTAGGTGCTCACCGTTTTGATACTGATAAATAGTTCGTCTGCGATAGCTGTAGGAGTCTGTCCGGCCGCCAGTTTTACAAATACCTGGAATTCGCGGTCAGATAGTGTTTCATGCAATTGTTTTTCAGAGGGATGACTGAGTTCATTGGTCATCAATTCAGCCAGTTCCGCTGAAATATAGCGTTTGCCAGCTGCAACCGTACGGATAGCCTGGATGATTTCATCAGAATCCGCATTTTTTGAGAGATAGCCCTTGCAACCGTTGCGCATCAGGTTCAATGCATACTGGTCTTCAGCATAGCCACTCAACACAAGCACAGGTAAGGTAGGGGAGACATGTTTTAATTCATGGAGGGTATCGACACCATTTTTGTCCGGCATGGAAATATCCAATACCATGGCATCAAATTCTTTTTCACGTACCAGTTGGATTGCTTCAGCCCCAGAACTGGCTTCGCCAGTCACTTGTAAATCAGACTCCAATTCAATCAAGTTGCGCAATCCATCGCGCACGATACTGTGATCATCGACCAGAAGAATTCTTTTCATTATATTTCTCGTTATCGGGTTGCAGAGCGTATGGTATCAGTATTTGGTGAAGGATTCGAAGCTGGCGCTGGTTGATCCTCTGTAGGCTGTTCGTTTACCATTTCAGTCCTGAATAAATTCCAATCGCTACTGATCATGGAAATTGAATCTGCAAACAGACTCTTTTTTTTCCAAACCTTACGGACAGCAAAAAAAGCGATCACGCCTATTAATACAGGAATGGACATCGCAACACCTAGTATCAATGTACGGTTAGGATGTTCCCACAGTAAGGAGAACAGCCACATCAGACCTAATAGACCGGTAAAAATAAACATGGAGAAAACCACCAGAATCCCGATGACACTGGTGGCTATACGCTCGGTTTCCCCCAAAAAATCCTGCTTGATCTGAGTTGCACGCTCTTCTGTATAGTCGGCAACCTGATGACGCATGGTCAGCAAATTATCTGTCAATGAGGTTATTTTGCGATTGAAAAATAACATAGCTGTAAATTTTAGGAGGTTAACCCACATAGATATCCCTTGTTAGCCCGGAGTTAATCGCGGCGCTTGTTGCCTAGCAGGTAACCTAACAACAAACCTACACCAGCGGCTGCCAATACTGTACCCAGTGGATGCTCATGCACCGTATCTGAAGTTCTTTC